>DASQTN010000738.1:0-3803 GCA_035641895.1 Chryseolinea sp.
GCCGCCCCGACATTTTAAGAAAGAAACCCTGTTTTTGGCAGCAAAGCAGGGTTTTTTATTTTTTAGTAAGAAGGTAGTAAGAAATCAGTCCCGCTTTTACCGTCCACAGCAGCTTTTAGCCCTCTTTCGCGGTTGTCTAGAGCGACAAACCGTGAAAACCGTTTCCATAACTTTTTCACAATCCTTTTGAGGAAGGATTTTGAAAATGATTACATGAAAACCTAGTACCAATCCGATTACTCCAAGAATTTCAAAAATACTCTGTATCATAATTTATCTCCGAAAAGAGTGGTTTTAGTTTATGACTTTAAATTTACCCTTTGGCAGTATTAATTTATTGCACCAATTACTTCAAATCGCTTAGGCAATTTTAATTCATCAATAAATATAAAATTATACCAGCTACTATAAAGAAGCATCTTATTGCGTAGTAGGCTACCCTCCTGGATACCGAAATTTTTAAGGTAAAATCTTTCTTCATACCCTCATTGTGGAATTGTTTATAAACTCTTACAAAAATGACGAGTAGTGTTGATTTACAGTTGTTTAATATCAACAACTTATAAACATTCAGCAAACAATAGCAGCAATAGGTGTGAATAAATTTCAGTTTCAAAAAAAAATATCTTTACCTTCAAGGAAGATTTAACCGTACCACGAGTTATACTTTCTTAAGATGGTACGCTCACGAAAAAAAGCTGCCTTTATACTTTTGATTTGCGGTGAACCGCCTTTGCGGCAAGCAGTTTATACAACCATGCATTAACTTATCAACTCCCAGTAACACTGCGATAACGTAATCTTTTAATACGCGTAATGCTGAAGAAATGATAGATTAAAACAGCGTCTGTAGTTTTACACAGTTTTGGTTAATAACAACAAATAGGGCTAAGAAGCCTGCTGTCATCAGCAGGCTTTTTTTTTAACCAATCCGATTGGAGCCGGATCAACATTGATTGCCAAGAATTTACTCGAACTGATCTCGTAATAAGTGAAACAATTACGAATAAATTCTACATTTAATGATGCACAAATATTCGAATCGCATTTGTGAACCTAAAAAGCGTGTCCATATTTTTATTTTTTTCTTTCTCGTGTCCTGCTGCGCATGGAACGGAAAAATTGTAATAGGATTTTTATTGCCTTCTTCAAGTCAACTTATTGATCCCAGCATAAGCTGGCATATATTCTTCGGATTGCCTTTGATGTCTGCCACCATCTTAACACTGGTGTATCCTATATTTTACATCGGGTGGACCTGGCTGGCGCTCTGGATCAGAATAGTGAGGAGGCACAGAAATTTGCAAGCCTTAGAGCGAGAGGTTGGAGAATTTTTAGATCAAAGAAAAGGAACCACAAAGCTTTAAACATTAACGGCTCAGTTGTTCACACCTTGCGGCTGACTTAGGTCGGCACGACTTTAAAAATTCTTACACCAAGAGATTTAAAACGACCATTGAGAAAAGCAGTACGGCTGTCCACAACGACTTGGTTAACATGGATCTCCCATCTAACCATAAGATCATCCAGGTCAGCACATTGCCACTGATAAAAAAAAGCAACACGATTGACATTATGGGCAGGTCATCTGTTTCTGTATATTTTTTTAACGCCCTTTGCATCCCCAAAAAAGGGATTAAGAAATAGCATAACATCAAAGTGGTATCCCAATACTTTTCGAACTTGTTGTCCTGTGGTTCATCCATGGTTTGGCTGTGACTGACTGGTAAAAATAGGATCTACGCCAGCCCCCGCCAAATTGTAAGGGAAGGAATTCTGTTTACGATATCTAATTGTTCTCGAATTTAGGTCGTTGCCAAATTTCAGGTGGCCTTGCCGAGTCAGGAGAAATGCATTCCAAAGGCGCTACCGATAAATTATTTCGCCTTTTCGTTTAGAAATTCCTCGATAATTGACACAGCTGGATACTCGTTATTGCCAGGTTGAACGGTGGCCAGTTCCCCAATGTAATCCCCATGACCTCCCGGAAGAATCATCAATTTCGCTTTTTGCATTTGTCGATACATTTCCACACCATGCTCGGGACTGACAACGTCGTTATTGCCCAAAATAATAAGGGCAGGTGCCTTGATCGCTTTGATGTCTTCTTCCTTCATGTCTTTGAAATTTTGCATACGGGTAACGTCGCGCAAATACATTTTATACAATGCTTCTTTGTCGTGATTTATTGCCAGAAAGGCGTCTTTGTACGGCTGTGGCATTTCTTCGAACGTTGCCTTTTGCATCATGTCCCAGAACCATGGATAGCTTCCAGCTTTTTTGTACATGGTGGAAGCAACAACGATTTTATTGACAACTTCAGGATGTCGTATTGCAATTTGAAGCGTCGTGCTGGCACCGTTACTAAAACCGAAAATGTCAGCCTTGCCGATGTTAAGGTGCTTTAATAAAGCGGCGACATCATCGCCATCTTGCTCAAAGCTCAACGGCCGGTCTATATCAGGCGTATGTCCATGCGCTTGCATCTCGACAGCAATTACCTGATGCGTTTTGGCGAGTGCGGGTAATATCCTTCCAAAAGTTGTTCCGATGGTAGAGCCACCGCCGTGTATCAGCACCAATGGAAATCCTTTGCCGTGTACTTCGTAGTACATTTTGAGCCCATTTACATTTGCATACTTGCCTTCGGACTGGGCCATTGCTTCGACGATAGTAACCATAATAAAAACAATTGAAATAAAAGTCTTCATACTAACCTTGTTTCGGCCAAAGATAAAAAGAGCACATGCCATTAACGAGGGGTGATTGCGACAACTTTCAGGATAACAAAATCTATAAAAGGCGCCAATGCAGGAAGATGTTCGAAAACGATCGGAAGATTTCTTTAAGCGTACAGGTAGTCAAAAGAAACCTTGAAATTTCATGTATTTTACGTTGGCTGCATATTTGATCTACAAAAGTTGAAATAATACCATGCCCCCACGAATATATCTTGGCGAATTAGAAGAACTCATCCTCCTGATGGTTGCGTTGCTGCACAAGGACGCCTATGGTGTTTCGATTACAGATGAATTGAAGAAACAGGCAGGGCGTGAAATTACAATTAGTGCGACGCACGCGGCACTCCACCGCCTCGAAGAAAAAGGTTTTGTAAAATCTAAAATGGGTGGAGCGTCTCAGGAAAGAGGCGGGCGGAGGAAACGATTGTTCAGTATCACAACGTATGGCCGCAACGCACTCGAAGAATTACGTGAGACTCGCAATGTGATTTGGGATATGATCACAAAAGCAAGTCCATCATGAAAAGCGAGCTCAAGACATTAGATTGGGTGAATACGCTGATCGAGAACCTTGCACCGGGTCATCTGGAGGAAGAAATCAAGGGTGACCTGTATGAGCTTTATCAAAAGGATCTTGCAGCAAAGGGGATTAAAGCAGCCAATAGAAAATACATTCTTAATGGACTAGGCTTTTTAGCGAAAAGTTTTTTCTGGCGAAGATCATCCACCACAAATTCATATTCATTTCTTATGATAAAAAATTATTTCAAAATGGCGCAGCGGACGTTGTTAGCTTACAAGGGTACCACTGCAATAAACATTCTGGGATTAGTCGTTGGTATTGCCTCAGCATTGGTCATTCTGACCTTCATCCGATTTGAAACGAGTTTCGATACATTTCACAGCAATGCAAAAAACATTTACCGCGTCGTTCGAATCAGCGGCAGCGATATGTCTGAATTCAGGACAGGCGTTTCGTATCCTGTTCCTTTCGCTATGAAAAATGAACTTTCATCCCTGGAAAATATAGTTTCCATGGAGTATTTTGGAGGGGCTAATGTT
>DASQTN010000739.1:0-3020 GCA_035641895.1 Chryseolinea sp.
AGCATCAGGCAAAGGATCATCAGAATAACGCTTCCGTAATATCCCATGGAATATCCCCGTGCGCTTGTAGCATCATAGCGATCTTCGGTAACAATCTCCGGGAGAAAAGCATCATAGAAAACAAGACTCCCCGAATAGCCGATGCTGGCAAGAATAGAGCATAGAATACCCCACCAAAGCATCGAAACGTCATCAAAAAAATAAAGGCCAATACAAGAAAGACTTCCGAGCCACACGAAAAATTTCATGAAAGCCTTTTTCCTTCCGGTATAATCAGCCACTCCTGATAGAAATGGAAGTATTAGTGCGACCATCAAAAAAGAGAAGGATAAGGCATAAGAGTAAAGGACGGAATTTTGGACTCTATAGCCGAAAAATTGAACAAGGTCATCACCACCAGTGGAGGTAACGGCTTTATAATAGATAGGAAAGATCGAAGAAGTGATAACCAACGAATAAACAGAGTTAGCCCAGTCATACATGTACCAGGCGCGGACTGTTTTAGGATTATTTAATATCGCGGTGACGGCAACACCATGTTTATTCATAAATAAAAAAGCCCTGCCAGAATAACCGGGCAGGGCAATTTATAAAATTCTTACTTTGAAAAAATTATCTTTCGATCTTCTTATTCGCTGAGTATAAAAGCTTTCTGGCATTAGCTCTTCTCAGTTCAGTTTCAACATCAGCAATCAATCCGCGTTTAGATTCGACATCTACTTTCAATGAGATGGTGATGGCGTCGCGGTCCACTTCGTCAAGCTTAGCCTTTTCTGAATTGACCCATTGGATTACACCTTTTGGCTCGATGAATACATCGTTGGCCTGAATTTTAGGTTCTTTTCCAAACTGATCCATTTTCTTCGGAGCACCGATATACAGGTAAGATATCAACGACTTTTTTGCAAGTGTCTGAAGTTGCTCAGCTTGCGGCATCTTCTGCTCCACATTGATATTGGTCTCACGCATTTTCGTCGTTACCATGAAGAAGAACAACAGCATGAATACCACATCGGGCATCGACGATGTCGGAATTTCCTGCTTGGTATTAACTTTTTTCTTAAACTTAGACATAGCTTTAGTTTTTTAACCGCCTATTTTGGTTGGTTCAGCAATTGAAATATTCTTAGGAATTTCCACTCCGCCACCGGGTAAAAGGCCTCTCCCTTTGTCATATTGAGCTCGTGCTTGAGCATCAGCATTGGGATCTGAAGAAATTTCTCGCCAACGATCTACAGTCACGCCTGCCCGTTCCGCATAAATTTCGTAGTAGGCCGCCGTCAGAGCATCCAATACATCTACGAACATTTTATGCGATGTACCGCGGTCGGTCTTGAATGAAACAATCGCTTTCTGCGGATTGTCAGAGGAAGCAGGATCCTGTCCATTATTCAAAATGAACGCCTTGCATTTATCTATCAATTCGCGGTTTGAAGCTGTCCACGGTTCTCCTTCCACCAAGAGCTTGTCAAATGAATTTACCTGAACCTTAAATAGGTTCCGTTCCGGAATTTCAATATCCGTATCAGGGGGCAAAGCTTCGGGAGGAGGGGGTAACTGAACGAGCAACCCCTTATCACTTGCCACTGTTGTTGTCATCAAAAAGAATGTCAACAAAAGGAAGGCAATGTCTGCCATCGAGGCATTCGGAATTTCTGGAGTTGATCTTGCCATATTACTTTAAGGCTTTACTAATTTCAGAAAAAACAAGAGAGAGTACGGCGAGGACTAGCACGATATAAAACATTATTAATCCTGCACCGATCAGCTTTACCGATGATTCGGAAAGACCGGCCGCAATTGCGCTGCGTGGTAAAGTTGCATCCGAAACAGCATACGCAATACCAAATAATACTAGCATAACTATTACCCCGATACCCGACTTCAATAAACCGCTTGGGTTTGAGATCGAGTTGATCAAGGGGAAAATGATCGCTGCTGCTACCGCGATAAATAGCAACACGTATAGGACATATAAACCGACGTCTAGCATATGTTTGTTATTTAACCAACTTGTGCTTTACTAAAAGATCCACCAAAGAGATTGAAGCATCTTCCATGCTGTTCACCAATCCGTCAATTTTAGCCACGAGGTAGTTGTACAAAACCTGAAGAATCATACCTACGATAAGACCACCGACGGTTGTAATCAAGGCCACCTTCATACCACCCGCAACGATAGAGGGAGAAATATCACCAGCTTTTTCAATCGTGTCGAACGCAATAACCATCCCCACAACAGTTCCAAAGAATCCGAGCATAGGCCCGAGAGAGATCATCAATGAAATCCAAATTAGACCTCTTTCCAGTCTGCCCATTTCAACACCGCCGTACGAAACGATCGATTTTTCGACCATATCGATACCTTCATGATAGCGCATCAAACCCTGGGTAAAAATCGATGCAACTGGACCACGTGTGTTGCGTGTTACGTCCAAAGCAGCATTGACACCGCCTTTTGAAAGAGCGTCTTCAATCTGACCTAATAATTTACGTGTATTCGTTGTTGCTAAATTCAACATGATAATCCTTTCAATTGAGATTGCTAATCCGATAATCAAACAGATTAGGATAGGGGTCATGTATTCGGCACCTCCTGCAATAAATTGATCTTTTAATACTTCGTGGAAAGATTGGTCTTCTTCCTCAACAGGCGTTGAAGTGTCAGCCGTGGCGGTTTCAGCCGGCTGTTCCTCCGCAGGCTGTGCCGCGGCTGTTGTATCTTCTTGACCATAGAGTGAAGAGGACGCCAGTACCCCTACAAGTGCGAGAATCGCGAATAATTTTTTCATAGTTAAAGGTTTAGTAGCATTGAAAGCGCCAAAATTAAACGTTTTGTCGATTTCTAAATACTTTTTACAAAATATTTCTACCGGCATCCTACACTTATTTTTTTACGCTTAATAATAGAATACACGAAATAAAGTCACATTGTTTTAAAAACTTTTATGTAAAATATTGAAGTTCAGAGATAAAAAGAAAAGCCGGACCAACTTTAATGCTTCACCGGCAAGCGGAAC
>DASQTN010000740.1:0-2458 GCA_035641895.1 Chryseolinea sp.
GGAGTAAGTGATTTAGTGTGATCTTGCTTCGATCGTCACCTTGCCATTCGGCAACAGGGGCTGCCTTATCAACATCAAGTTTTCCATCCTTTACTAAAATGCCGATCAACGCACTGGTAACGCTTTTCGTCATGGACCATCCCATGAGTCTGGAATTTTTGTCGAATCCTTCGGCATATCGTTCTGCAATAATTTTACCATCGTAAACAACCAGCACAGCATCTGTATTCAAAGGTGCTTCTGGATCAACCTCATTAAAGGCGTCGTCCAACGCTTGTTGAATTAATGATTGATTTACTTCCGTTGAAATTGAATCAAGCATGTCTCCCATCGGCCAGGCAATTGTGTCCTGACCTGACGGTGGAGGAGAAAGAATCGGGCGTTGCGCGCGTACTTCCTCTTCCGGTTGTTCAGCTAGTAACGTACACCCTAGGCCTTTCCTGAAAATTGCCGTGCTGGTTTTCCAAATTACTGTAGCAGTAACACTGGAATCTTCATTGATCTTAATGCCGGCGCTCGATAATCCTGGAAACACCTGAAGTTCTTTATCTCTTACACTTTGCTCCTCGCGTCCCGATACAAAAATGCAGGAGCACATTGTCTTGGCCGCCATGCCCGCCATTACGGGTGGAAATGTGATGAATATATAAGCGAAGGCAGTGAGTATTATTCCTAGTAGTGCGAACAGGATAATTTTAAGAAATTTTTTCATTGGGACGTTGTCCGTTAATCGTGAAGGAATGTAAATCCTGTCATTTTTAAAAGTAGTAGAATAAAAAGGAGCTTCGTCGAGCAATCATAATTTTATTTGAATAAAAAGCGAGAATCGAACGCTTCAAAATAACCTATATTTATCCCCAATTCTGATAACGATTAACGGATAACGGCTACGAAAACCTCTGATCTCAAAGCATTCCTGGACGAAAAAGTCGAGAAATACAATCAGCCTTCATTCATCGAAACTGATCCGATCATCATTCCGCACGCTTACTCTAAAAAACAGGATATCGAAATCGCAGGACTTTTCGCTGCCGTGTTGGCGTGGGGCCAACGCGTGACCATCATCAGAAAATGTAAAGAGCTGCTTGCACGGATGGATGATGACCCACATCAATTCGTGCTGCATCACACAAAAGCCGACTTGAAATCGCTTCAGGAATTTAAGCACCGGACTTTTAATGCCACCGATACGCTGTATTTTATTTACTTCCTTAAGTGGTATTACACCAATCATTCGTCGTTGGAAGACGCCTTTAAAATTCTGCCAGCCGATAAAACAGTGGAAAGTGGCCTGATAAACTTTTACAATCTATTCTGCAGCCTGCCAGCGTTTCCGGATCGCACAAAAAAACACATAGCAACACCGGTAAGAAAATCAACCTGCAAACGTATTAACATGTACTTGCGGTGGATGGCGCGGAAGGATAAAAAGGGTGTGGACTTCGGTATTTGGAAAACAATATCACCGTCTCAACTGGTCTGCCCCTGCGATCTTCATGTAGACCGGGTCTCACGCAAACTTAAGTTGATCAAACGAAAGCCAACGGATTGGCAAACCGCACTTGAATTGACGAGCAATCTTCGCAAGCTTGATGCTAATGATCCAGTTAAATACGATTTTGCCCTTTTTGGATTAGGAATAGAAGAAGGATGGTCTAAGGGTTAACACGGAGAAATGGATGGGCCACTATCAATTCGGCAAGCTAACAACGAAAAGGGAGAGTTGAGTAACAAATATTCAATTTAAAACTATTCTAAACTAAACCTTTCAATCGATTTGCCACTTATCACGATTTGCCTTCCGATCGCTCAATGAAGTAAGGTTTTCGCTATAATTTCTGGTTCAACACTTTAAATAAATTTGAAAAAATGAGTTCCGATAGTAGATTTGTGCCGCTTGTTTTGAAAACGGACACTGAACCAAACATGAATAAAAACTTTATCTCTTCCGCTTGCAAGTTCTTCTCACTGGTTTTCGTTTTCGCATTTATCAATTTTACATCTTCTGCTCAGGAAATTTCTACTGAGCCCGCTGCGATAAAAGCTGGTGAAGGGTTGTTTAATGCGAATTGTAAAGCTTGTCACGCTGTATCGCGAAAATTAGTAGGGCCCGCTCTTGGAGGGGTTGAGAACCGTGCACCATCAATTCAATGGATTAAAGACTTTGTTCACAACTCATCTGCTGTCATAAAAAGTGGTGACGACTACGCAGTGAAGTTATATAATGAGTACAACAAGACTCAGATGACTGCCTTCACCTCTTTGAAGGATGAAGACATTATGAATATCTTGGCGTATGTTAAATCAGAAAATGAAAAGGTAGAAGCACCACCACCCCCTCCACCCGGTCAACAACCCGGGCAAGGTGGAGATACAGCATCGTCCAAATACTTGAATATCATCCTGATTGGAATGGTAATCATTCTATTATTGCTCCTTGTTATTTTGGGCTTAATAG
>DASQTN010000741.1:0-3620 GCA_035641895.1 Chryseolinea sp.
ATCGCCATTGAAATTTGAGAGGAACGAAAGTGCAGCAAGTGCTTCAGGCGTATAGATATCTTGATACCGTTCCTTTAGATCTCCGCGTATGATAATTTCGGAATTCATGATTTCGGCTTAGGTTAGAATTGAACGATGTAAAGATTAGTAAATTAACTTTTAAGATTAGTGGTAAGCTTTTTGACTTTTCTTTCTTACAAATAAAACTGTCGCAGCCACCGCTATGAGCGCTAATAGTAATAAGGCTAAATACGTGAATCCCTGCTCTACGTTTTGTACACCGGCGGCTGTTCCAACGCCACCTTTTTTATAAACGGGAACAATCCAATGCATAACGTAGGCCTGCAGGCACGTGAGAATGCAGATCACCAACAGCATTATAAAGCTGTGCTTTACGGTAAATCTGAATAAGTCGGATTCTTTTCCCACGAGACCGACAGCCGCCGCTCCAATCGCGATTGACTGTGGTGAAATCATTTTTCCGGTAACACCTCCCGAAGCATTTGCGCTTACGGTTACTACCGGATCAACGCCAAGGGCTTCTGCAGATGTCGACTGCAATTTGCAAAACAAAGCGTTGGAAGATGTATCAGATCCTGTAAGAAATACACCGAGCCATCCAAGAATGGGGGAGAAGAAAGGAAATAGGGCACCGGTACCCGCCAGCGCCATCGCCATGGTAATTGACATTCCGGAGTTGTTTGCAATAAAAGCAAATCCGACGATCGACGCGATCGTTATTACGGGAAATTTTAATTGTTTTAAGGTTGACCAAAAGATTTCTGCGCCTTGCCGGTACGTTACGCCAAGCAATGGAATCGAGATAACGGTACCTAACAAAACCGCGGTGCCAGGCGCTGACAAATAGTTGAATTCAAAAGGTTTAACGACAAGCGGATTGCCTTCGGCGGTGGTAATGGCTCCGTTCAAACCAGGAATATCAAATTTTAAAATCCCAATAAAATTTAAGGCATCCTTTACTGGCTGAAGTCCCCATGCGATGATGAACAGCGTCATGATAATGAACGGTGACCAGGCCGTCAAGACCTCGCCCGTTCTCAGTTTTACATTGGTATCGATTGTTTGCTGTGGCTCTTCGCTAAAACGCCAGGTCGACTTCGGCTTCCAATATCTCAGCAGAATAATCAAGGAAGCAATTGAAGCGATACCGGCCATGACGTCCGGTAGCATAGGTCCTAAATAATTGGCAGCAAGCCATTGGAAGAACGCAAACGAAACACCCGACACAATTAGCGCCGGTAAAACTTCCATCGACTTTTTTAATCCCGACATAAGTATCACTAAATAAAAAGGCACCACGACCGATAATATTGGAAGTGTCCTTCCCACCATTTGCGAAATCGCCATCTCCGGAATATCGGATACCCTGGCAGCTATAATGATAGGCGTACCCACCGACCCGAATGCAACGGGGGCGGTATTTGCTATAAGACAAAGCCCCGCCGCGTACAGAGGATTAAAACCTAAGCCGACCAGCAATGCCGCTGATATTGCGACCGGAGCGCCAAACCCGGCTGCACCTTCGAGGAAAGCGCCAAAAGAAAAAGCAATGAGCAGAGCCTGAAGCCTTCTGTCAGGGGTGATGGATCCCATGAAATTTTTGATGATCTCAAAATGTCCGCTTGCGACAGTAATGTTGAAAAGAAAAACTGCACTGATGATGATCCAGCAAATGGGAAATAACCCATACAACGCCCCTTGCAACCCTGAGGCTAAAGCCAGGTTGACGGGCATTCCATAGACAATGATCACAATGACGATAGCCACAGCTACCGTTAACAAGCTTGCGATGTAGCCTTTGACTTTCCGAATCAGCAAAAAGAAAATAAGAAATACCGGAATGGCGGCCACGAACGCAGACAGGGCAATGTTACCGAATGGGTCTATGCGCTGAATCCAGTTCATGCTGATGGCTTTGCCCGGATCACTTCCACCCAATGCTTTGGTTTGACGCCTGTAAAATGATGGATTTGGTGCCGGCAACTAAACCCGTTGGCAACGATGGTCGTGCCGGGTTTCATTGATTTCACTGCTGGAAATAGAATTTCTTCACCGATTTTGCGAGATAGCTCATAATGCTCGGTTTCATAGCCAAATGATCCCGCCATACCACAGCACCCCGAAGGAATTTCAGAAACCGTTTCATTGCCCTGACTCAGCATCGACTTCATACCCTGCGTTCCGTACAATGCTTTTTGATGGCAATGTCCGTGAATCATAATATTCCCGGCAATGGACTCAAATGTCGTATTAAGCCGACCGTCGCTTATTTCATTCTCGAGAAATTTATCTATCATCACAACGTGCTTTTTCAATTGAGCAGCCAAGGCTTCATCATCAATGAGATCAGGAAGATCGTCGTTTAACGCGGAGGCACAACTGGGTTCGCAAACAACTATTGTCAAACCCTGGTCGATATACTTTCGCAGGCCTTCTACTGTTTTTGTCGCATCTTTTTTTGCCTCCCTTAGGAAGCCGTGTGAAATCTTTGGTCGTTGACAGCAACCAACATTCGCTAACAAAACTTCGTAGCCACAGGAATTAAGTAATTGAAGCGCAGAGATGCCAACGTTGGGCTCGTGAAAATTAAGGTAAGTGTCTGCAAATAGAACGACTTTCTTTTTCGGATTCTTAAAAGGATTGTTTCCTTTCTTTTCAAACCATTTATAAAAAGGTTGAGCAGCATATTCCGGCAAGATCCTGCGACGATCGAAGCCTGCTAGTTTCTCCATTAGCGCTCTGAATAATTTCGTCTCCTGTACGAAGTTTACGATGCCTGAAAGTGCTCCTGCCAATCTTGAAGCGGCGGTAGAAGAATCTCGAATAAGCCGGTCACGAACGGTCAGTCCATGCTCGTCATAATACATTTGTAATACATCGCTTTTCATTTTCGCCATGTCCACATTGCTTGGACATTCTGATTTGCACGCCTTGCACGACAGACACAAATCCAGTACTTCATGAAGTCGTTTGCTTGCCAGGCCTTCCTTGTCTAGCTGGCCAGACATTGCCAGTCGTAAGGCGTTGGCTCTGCCGCGCGTTGAATGTTCCTCGTCACGCGTGGCCTTGAAACTGGGGCACATCGTGCCGCCCAAAATCTTTCGACATTCACCTACGCCGGTGCACATGTGTACTGACTCGCTGAAACTATTTTCGGCCCTATATTGAAATGTTCCTTTTACCTCTTTATCACGGTATTGTGTGCCATAGCGGAGATTGTGCTCAATGGTTTGTGCGTCCACAATTTTTCCGGGATTCATAATATTTTCCGGATCAAATAATTTTTTTATACCGCGAAATGCCTGATATAACTGCGGTCCAAAGAAACGTTCATTATAGGCGCTTCTGACTAATCCATCCCCATGTTCTCCGCTCCATGAACCGCCGTACTTCAAAACCAACTCAAAAGTTTCGTCCGTGATTCGTTTTAAATTTTCGATATCTTCTTGCTGACGCAAGTCCAGCATCGGCTGGACGTGAATAACACCAACGCTGGCATGTGCATACATAGATACTTCTGTGTTGTGACGGGCACAGATCTTTAGTACCGTGTCAATATATTCGGGTAAGACTTCCGTTGGAATAGCAGCATCTTCAAT
>DASQTN010000742.1:0-7103 GCA_035641895.1 Chryseolinea sp.
AGGCCGTAAGCACCAGAATTAATGCAATCGCCTGCAACGAGATTAGCATTCCCCGGCTCGTGGTATTATAGGTGTAGGTTCCAAATCTCTCATCAAAGTGGATCTCAGAAAGTGGTTGTACCAAGTACTCAGTACGGTTGACGTTGTCTCCAAGAAATTTTTTGGCAAACGCGGGTAGCCTGTTCGATACTTCGCTAACATCCTTGCCTTCCCGTAGTAAGAAATAACAATGCTCATCGCTCCATACACTGTTCCAGCCCGCCTTCTCATTTCCGCTTTTGATTGACGAATAAGACAACATCAAATCGAATGGAAAATCCGTATTGGAGGGAAAGTCCTGCATTACGGCTGTTACCTTATATTCAATAGTGTCAAATTTCAGGATTTCATTTCGCGCATCTTCCTTTCCAAAATATTTCAACGCCCATCGTCTAGAAATAATAGCTTCTCCGGGCTCATCTAAAGATCCTTCGGCTTTGCCTATTAACATTGGTCGATCAAAAATTTTGAAGAACGCAGGTTCCGTGTACACAATCCCGCTTTCTTCCATATATTTTTTTGGTTCTAACAGACCAGGCTGGGGAATTGTGACCATGGCGCCGGAACGATAGGTAGTAAAGACTACTTCCTCAGCTTCTGGGAAATCCGTTCGAAAAGCATCGGGCAATACAGGCGGTATACCGGCACTCTGACGCTTTCCTTTGTTGCCTTCTGATTGACTAACCACCCGATAGATCCGATCCTTTTTAGAATGATACGTATCAAAACTTAAGGTGTGTTTGACCATCAGGAACAATATCAGGCTGCAAGTTATTCCTAAAGTGAGGCCTGCTATGTTGATCAGTGCACCGCCCTTTTGGTGCATGACGTTTCGAAAGGCAGTGATAAAATAATTTTTTAGCATAAATGTTGACCTCCCTGCCCCCGCAATTCAACTTGAGTGCCATGATTTTTCGCAGTGATTGGGCCTTTATTCCTTTATTTCCGCTAACATCGTTGTACGGTCATGTTCAGCTGCGTCCGGTACCGGACAAAAAGATTCCGGTAAGCGAATTATTCTCGCCCGGTCAAGGTTTTAGAATTGAATCGTTAATTTTACGGGATGATATTTCAACAAGTTTTGATCGGACTTATTTTCCTTGCGGCGATTGTATATGTCGGCTCATTGATTTATCGAAGCTTTCAAGCTAAGGGCGGTTGCGCATCCGGCTGCGGCAAATGTGGTGCGATTGACTTCGCAAAGATTGAACAACAAATAAAGCAAAAGGAAAAAAGCAGTTCGGGTTCTACGCCCAGACTTTAGTTCCCTCGGTACAGTTTTTACAAATTTCTATTTCACTTCTCGAACGCAGCAAGGCTGACCTGAATTGCTGATAGGCCTCGCCATTCCAAATTTCTGAAAATGAATTCCGGGATAGATCTCCCATGGGATGCGCGGCATCTTTATCGAAGCAGCAGGGCACGATTTTCCCGTCCCACGTGATGACACAGCTGTGCCACATTTTCCAGCAGTGATTGTCGAGTTTATTTTTTATAGAATACGTTCCACTTTTATGTCGGTGATATCTTGAGTACTGATCCTGGTCGGGAATCAGATCGGATCCATTTTCAAAGTCATAAATCTGCGCCGTTTTTAAAACAACCTGGTCGACGCCCAAGTCATGCGCAAGGTCATAGATCTCTGGAATTTGATGCTCGTTTGGTTTTACTACCAAGAACTGAAAGACCACATGAGGCTTGCTGGACTTCAGTTTTTTCTTCCAAGACAAAACGCTTTTCGTTGCTTCGATTACTTTACTTAAAGACCCACCGACGCGGTAGGACTCGTAGGTATTTTGTGTAGTGCCATCGATGGATATTATCAATCGATCGAGAGAAGATAAAACCGTAGCCTTTGCCTGATCGTCATTCAGGAAATGGGCATTTGTCGATGTTGCTGTATAGATACCTCTAGAGGAGGCATATCTTACCATATCCAAAAATTCGGGATGCAGAAAAGGCTCGCCCTGAAAATAAAAGGTGAGGTAGTTCAACGATGGCGCTAGCTGATCGATAACGTGCCGGAACAATTCAGATTGCAACATTCCAGTAGGTCTTTTGAAGGAACGCAATCCACTTGGACATTCTGGGCAACGCAAATTACACGACGTTGTTGGCTCAAAGGCAATGCTGATTGGCAGACCACTCATCGCTGGAATACCACGCCAACGCGAATAGTGGTAACTCGAAAACACTTTTAAAGCGTTTGTTGTCCGTTTCGTAGTGAGCTTCGAAAATAAATTCAGTCCATCAGTTATTCCACCGATCATGCGTGCAAGTTAGAAGTTCATGTTACTATATCAAGGACCTCGCAAATTCGTTTACTGTTAATATGCTTTGTCACTTATTCAAAGCTGTAAGATATCGTATACTGTACGATTCCGAGATATCGATTAACTTGCCGGCAGACTGAACACCAATGAAAAAACTCCTTTGGCTTCTGATACTGATCTCCTTCACAGGTAAAGCACAACTATCAGAGCAAGCTATTATTTCGGTCCTGACCTGTGGACCTTATCAGGGCGAATTATATTCCGCTTTTGGTCACAGCGCCTTTCGCATTTATGATCCAGTAAATAATATCAATGTAGCCTGTAACTACGGAACCTTTGACTTTAATCAGCCTAACTTCTATTTAAATTTTGCACGGGGATATAATCTCTATGAACTCAGCATCCAGGATTATCAGCGTTTTGAAGCCCATTATATTTATGAAAACAGGTTCATCCATGAGCAAGTGCTGAACCTCACCCCTGAGCAAAAGCAAAAATTATTTGCCTACCTGCAATGGAATGCCAAGCCAGAAAACGCGAGTTACTACTATGACTATTTTTATGACAACTGTTCCACTAAAATCCGGGATGTGTTACGTGAAGCGTTGGGCGAAGATGTCATTTTTGATGAGTCGTACGTCAAGACGCAATACACCATACGCGAGCTTACAGATTTCTATCTGAAAGAACAACCTTGGGGAGATTTGGGAATTGACATTGGACTTGGACTTCCAATGGATAAAAAAGCGGCGCCGATGGAATACATGTTCTTACCTGACTATGTGGAAGCTGCATTTGATCATGCGTCTATTGTTCACCACGGGTCTACTGTTCCTCTGGTGAAAGAGAAACGTATTACATACGAAGCTCGCGAAGAAGAAGCCAGGAAAAGATTACCCCATCCGTTGTACGTTTTCTCTTTTATTGCTGTGCTTGCCATCATATTAACCGTCGTGGATTTTAAGCGGCAAAAAGCATCAGCATGGTTTGACGTAGCACTTTTCGGAACCACAGGGCTCCTTGGAATTTTGCTGCTGGTATTGTGGTTTTTTACAAATCATCAGGCGGCAGCAAAAAACTTCAACTTGCTTTGGGCATTCCCCGTGCATTTTGTTGCAGCAATTGCCATGCGCGAATCTCGGAGGTGGCTTACCCTCTATTTTCTTTTCGCTGGCATTCTAACCGTATTGACTTTAGTGTGCTGGCCGATCCTACCTCAAACCCTTCACTTCGCCCTCATCCCTCTCGTAGTGGCGATAGCCGTGAGAGCATTTATTCAGTTTTACTTACGAAATCGGTATTCACAGCGCCTATAAATTATTGACCGAAACCGGTTCCAGTTTGTATCACACTAAAGTGCTTCTCATAGAGGTCTTCAATTTTCTTTGCCTGATCTGACTCGCCGTACTTATATAGTACACGTTGTAATTCGCCTAAGATCACGACGTTCATTTGAAGCTCCCGGCCCAACGAACGATTTGCGATATAATAACTAGCGAGCTGGTCAGCGCGCGTGCTCATGACATTAGCAATCTCCATCGCTTTTTCTTTCTCTCCAACATCAAACAGAAGATCTACGGTTTGCGCATTCGTGTAGTCATAAGGAATGGCCTTATCCGGCATTTTGGAAAGACTATAGAGTATTACTTCCCTTGCCTTAGCCGTGTCACCTTCTAAAATCAAGAATTCAGCAAGCGAATTAAAACTGCTTCTATGATTCAAAATCATATTTCTGTAGTCCTGATTGTAATATACTTTCGGATCGTCGGTATTTCGGAACTGAAATTTTTTGAGCATGTTTTCATAGCTCACCTTTGTATTAACCAATTCCATCTGATTGAAGGGTCTTGGATTGTAAACAGGTAAAATCCGATAAGCATTTCCCTCTTGTACCACATAGCGACTCAGGTCAACACTAAACTGGGACAGTGAGGTAGCATTGACATATAAGGGCCGTTCCCAATTGGATGTCGCCAAGACATCCAACATCGCCAAGTCTTTTTTCTCCAAACCACCTGTACGTACCCGCAAGCGCATCTCGGGCACTACGAGACTGTCCATGCCTTCTGGAATGATACCCATGCTCCTCACTTTTTCGACATCGACCTTCAAGACAATTTCTTTTGCAGGAAGCATGTTGCGTTCACCTCCATATTGTGGATGCAACAGGCTTTTGTTGTTATCCCTGACCAGTTCTAAAAATTTATGCAAGTCCATCTGCTTGATACCAGCATCATAAAACGGCAGGTAATCATTTAATCCGCCTTGCATGTAATTGTCTAGTGTGAGCGTATAAGGAAAAGGCTCAGAAGAGTAATGCTTCTGCAAACTTTGCTCTATATACCAATCCGTATTATAATAACTCAAAACAACAACACGGCTATCTGTCCGAACACCCTCAACTTCTTGTGCATACCATAGCGGGAAAGTGTCGTTATCACCACCCGTAAATAAGATTGCATTTTGGGCACATGATTGTAAGTAATTTACTGCAGAGTCTACGGAAAAGTAGCGGTTCGAACGATCATGATCGTTCCATCCTGCGGCAGCCATCAACGCAGGGGCAGTCAGACCGATTAGCGTTGCAACAATAGCAGAGGTTTTCAAGCTCTTAGTGAACTTTACGATGTATTCAGCGATCCCGATTACAGCGAATCCAATCCAAAAACAAAATGCATAATACGAACCTGCATAGATGTAATCGCGTTCACGCGGTTCAGTGGGCGGCGAATTCAGATAGATTACCAATGCCACGCCGGTAAGTATAAACAGCAGCGCAAGTACGGCAAAGTTTTTAGTGTCGTTTACAGATTGATAAAACATGCCGACTAAGCCCAGAATAAAAGGCACCATGAAAAAATTATTCCGGCCCTTATTTTCTGCCAATACAGGAGGAAGTTCCTCGAACCACTTCAGTGGACTAAGCCAGTCAGCGTTTTGAATATCACTTTCCCGACCACCGAAGTTGAAAAAGAAATACCTCACATACATCCACCCGATTTGGTGTTGAAACATAAACGACATGTTGTGAGCGAAAGTAGGCTTCTCCCCTTCTGCCAGGCCTAAGTTCTCGCGATATATTTCCGCGTGGTCCGGATCATTACTCCAAATTCGAGGCAATATTGTTTGTGAACCGGGTTCATATTCATATTCAAATTTCCGGTCTTTTATTTCGTACCTGTCCTTACCCTTTTTGTAAGTCGGTGGTCCATCCTTAATGCCGATCGGCTGTGATGTAAAATATGGACCGTAAAGCAGCGGCCGGCTACCATACTGTTCTCTTTTCAAATAGCTGACAAAACTCATTACGTCCGACGGATCATTTTCATTAATTGGCGGATTGTAAGACGAACGGATAACCACCATAGAATACGACGAATATCCGATTAGAATAAAGGCGGTAGCAGTAAGGAAGGTATTTAATACCACCTTCTTTTGTTTCTGAGAATATATAATTCCCCATACCAAGACCCCTAATAAAATAGCACTAAAAGTAATAACGCCGGATCCAAAGGGAAGGCGCAAGCTGTTTACAAAATAGACTTCAAAATGGCTGGCTATGGTTGGAAGTCCCGGAATGATAAGGTCGTTAATAAAGAAAATAATCAACAAGCTAGTGAGTAAAGTAGCCACTACGCCCCACGTTGTGGGTGTGTATTTCTTGAAATAATAAATTAGCGCTAGCGCGGGGATTGTAACCAAATTCAGCAAGTGAATTCCGATTGAGAGTCCCATCATATAGAAAATGAGCAACAACCACCGATTTGCTTTTGATTCATCTTCGATAACATCCCACTTTAACATTGCCCACACGACGAAAGCGGTAAAGAACGAAGACATCCCATATACTTCGGCTTCGACAGCCGAGAACCAGGCAGACTCCGAGAAAGTTAACGACAACGCACCCACGATTCCTGCACCCATCAGTACCCATATCTTCTCTTCTGTCAGTTCAGCTTCTTTCGTTACTTTCATGATCTTTCTTCCAAATAAGACAATCGACCAAAAAAGAAACAGGACAGCGAAAGAGCTAGCCAACACACTGCTAAAATTTATCCAGTAAGCCACCTTCGTGACATCTCCAAAGGCGAGAAATGAAAATATCCGTCCAATAATTAAAAATAGAGGGGCGCCAGGAGGGTGAGGTACTTCAAGCTTGTAGGAAACGGCAATAAATTCGCCACAATCCCAATAGCTGGCGGTCTCTTCCATCGTTAGCCAATACGTGATCAGGGCAATGCCAAATACGGCCCAGCCTGTTATGTTATTAATTTTCTGAAATTTCATCCTTGGAAAATTATCCGTTAATCATTTTATCCGCACGAAAAATGGTGTAGAGCCTGGGTTCGACGGGAAATTTGAAATCATAAACCTTAACCTTAAACCAAATTAGGGCCGAAAATAGTGAAATTTTGGTTGTAAGCAGGGTGCATTTATGTAGTTTGGTAATTTCCCGCAATATCCGCATGACGTTGAAATCTATTCCTTTTTTATCGCTGGCTCAACAGCACGCCAGAATCAGGTCGGAGGCGCTTGAGACCATAACGAACGTCTATGACAAAAATTGGTTTGTACTTGGGAAGGAGCTCGAATCGTTTGAACAGGAATACGCGCGATTTTCCAATTCATCTTTTTGCGTGGGCGTTGGAAACGGACTTGAAGCATTATTCATCGCGCTTAAAGCATGTTCGATAGGGCCGGATGACGAAGTAATTGTACCCGCCCATACCTTTCTTGCTATGTGGCTTGCCGTATTAAAGACCGGAGCGACAATAGTTCCCGTCGAGCCGA
>DASQTN010000743.1:0-2451 GCA_035641895.1 Chryseolinea sp.
AAATTATAATAGTGCGTCGTAGCTAAACCCCACACCTTTATTTTAAGTAATGACTCCAGAATTGCCTGAGCAATGGCTCCGCCAAAATTTGGATCTGTCCCGGATCCCAGCTCGTCTAATAAGACGAGAGATTTGTCAGTAGCCGAATGGATAAAAACATTCATATTCCGAAGATGGCTGCTATATGTACTCAAGTCATTTTCGATCGACTGCTGATCACCAATGTCCAAAAATATATGTTGAAATATTCCTACCCTTGAGCGGTCGGAAACCGGAATCAGCAATCCACACTGAACCATGTATTGAAGCAGGCCTACGGTTTTTAAACACACAGACTTTCCCCCCGCATTCGGACCAGATACCAGCAACATCCTATCCTCAGGGTTAAGTTCGATCGAAAGGGGAACCACATCGCGTTTACCTTTCAAACTAAGATACAGTAAGGGATGTTTTGCATTGTACCAAGTAAGCTCAGGTTGTTTTTCCAGTATTGGTTTGTCCGCATTGATCTCGATCGAAAATTTAGCTTTTGCCCGGATGAAATCAATTTGCGCCAGAAACCGAAAAGAGGTTTTTAGAATGGACAGTTGACTTCTGAACTCGTCTGTCAACTTTTTTAATATTCGAATGACTTCGCGCTTTTCTTCATGCTCGAGCTCCCGGATCTCATTGTTGGCATCCAGCATTTCCGTTGGTTCCATAAAAACCGTCTGCCCTGTTGCCGATTCGTCTAATATAAATCCTTTTAATTTTCGCTTATGTTCCGCCTGAATGGGAATTACAACTCGTCCGTCGCGAATTGTAGGCAGTGCGCCTTCAGGCACCCAGTTAGAGCTGACCGCATTTCTAAAAATTTGATCCGCAAGTTTTCGTAACCTTCCCTGCTCGTCGTGAAGACGCTTTCGGATCCGGCCAAGCTCTGGACTAGCTGAATCTTTGACGACTGCTTTATCATCAATTTTACTATGAACCTGCTGTGACAATTGACTGGTCGCAGACACCGATTGCGATAGCAAAAAAAGTTGGGGGTACACTTCGGCGTTCTTGGCGAGAAAACTCTTGCAAGCCAATATGGTTTCAATACCATAGGCAAGGTTCAAAAACTCCTCTGCCTCTAACCAATTTCCTTCCAATGAAATTTTTTTGATCCAGTCAGTTGGATCGAAAAAATGTCGCGATGGAAACGTCTCGCCTTTTTCAAGGATAGATCGAAATTCCAGATTTTGACTCAGTAAAGTATTTACAAATTCAAACTCTGTACTGAACTTCATATTGTCGACCCAGGTTTGGCCGGCAGTGGAAAGACAATAATGTTTAAGTTTAGTTCGAATTTGATCGAAGCCTAATTTTATTTCAAAAGTATCAGGATAGATCATTTATCGGAAGATTCTATGCGCTGTTCCTTAAGGCTTAGCGAATCGACGAGTGCTGAAAAAATTCTCTCCATTTCTTTGGGCCTGTCCATATAGTAGTCAAAGGATCTTTTGAAGACCGAATCAGAAATCTCAAGTTTTTCAAACACCGTCTGTTTAAAACGATCGAATTCTCGTGCTGCGGAATCGCGAGGAGCGCCAAGACGGTTTACTTTTTGCTCTGCCAAATAAATTTCTGTCAACGCCTTGACCATTTGTTGGTGTGTCAGAACAGTTTTTCCGTCCTTCTCGTTGTCGCCACAAGAAAAACATAACATCAGGGCGAAGACAAACCCGCCCAGGGTAATTTGATTCAAGACACCTTTTGCATTCATTATAAACCTAAACTCCATTTGGGTGGGGCAAAATACTCATAATTGTTCTATTTTTGGCCCTTGTGGTAGCCGTTATGGTCGCCCCTTCATTGGCCTGACAATAATTTTGCCAATGATGGTTTGAACAGACAATTGCCACTCGTGAACGATGAAGGACCTATTAAAAAAATTAAGAAAATACGAGATTCAAATCCGCAAGGCTATTAACAGCCAGATGCAGGGAGACTTTCATTCGATCTTTAAAGGATCAGGACTCGAGTTTGATGATGTGCGCCCATATCAATATGGCGACGATATCCGGACAATTGACTGGAACGTGTCCGCAAAAGGTCATGGCACTTTTGTTAAGACATTTCGAGAAGAAAAAGAACAAACCGTTTTCTTCATCCTGGATGTCAGCGCATCGGAAAATATTGGAAGTCCGGGAAGTACAAAAGCAGATATCGGGAAAGAAATTTGTGGGGTGTTAGCGTTATCAGCCTCTAAAGAATCAGGTCACGTGGGACTCATTTGTTTTTCTGACGTAAAGGAAAAATATATTAAACCTGTAAAAGGTCATTTGCAGGCCTATGAAATCATCAGTACACTCGTAAAGTTAAATCCCCAGTCGTTAAAAACGAATTTGACGAAAGCAATTGCCTTTGCCTTAAATGCTATCAAACGGCGGAGTGTGGTGATCCTTATTTCTGATTTTATAGACGAAG
>DASQTN010000744.1:0-4065 GCA_035641895.1 Chryseolinea sp.
AACGGTGTCCTGACCGTTGTAAAATATAGTAAGCCTGCTGGTACCGCGGATTATGTTAATTCCTTGTGGAAAATTCAAAAGGAGCCTTACAAAGGTGACGCAATCAATGCCTACAACGATGGCCCTCCGGAACCGGGAGTGAAACCGATGGGACCTTTTTACGAATTAGAAACTTCCTCCCCAGCGGCTGCACTTCGGCCAGATGAATCAATCGAGCATATACATTCTACATTTCATTTTAAAGGAAGTGCAGAAGAATTAGATCCGGTAATTAAGAAACTATTTGGAGTTACGACGAATGAAATTGTTACTGTTTTTTGATTTATTTTTTAATTCGTTGAGCGGGTGGATCAACCGTTGAACGGCTAATATTCGATTTAAAAAGGTGGTTATAACAAGCTTAAAATTTTCCAAAAATATTTGACATTCAGTGTCGATTGTTCGATTTTTTCAGGGTAATTGCAGTAGGTGCGTGGTAAAGATTCAGGCGTTTTACTCACTAATTGGCGTTCATCGCTGAGTGTTTGAGAAACGTGCTTCGAAAAATAAAAAACGTTGGGTCATGAAGAGTAAACTGAGAATTTTGATGTTGGAAGATGCGCGGGATGATGCCGAACTTATCGGACGGTCAATGATTAAAGCCGGCCTATCATTTGAAAGCAAACGTGTTGACACGAAAGATGATTTCTCCGAAGCTCTTGCAAATTTTAAACCGGACGTAATACTTTCGGATCACTCGCTTCCTCAATTTAACTCTCTTGATGCCTTAAAAGTTTGCAAGCAAAAAGGGCTATCAATTCCTTTTATTTTAGTGACGGGCACAGTATCGGAAGAGTTTGCAGTAACATGCTTGAAAGAAGGTGCAGATGATTACTTACTAAAATCAAATCTTGTACGACTTTCATCAGCGGTTCAAAATGCTTTAAGGCAACGTGAGCTTCAGGAGCAACGAAAGAACGCGGAAGCTGAACTTCGCATTCAAAATGAAGAGCTTGTCAAGATAAACCAGGAGATGGATAGCTTTATCTACAGTGTATCCCATAATCTTCGGGCACCATTAATGTCGGTACTTGGTTTGGTCGACCTTGCGAGTCGCGAGGATATCGACCGCGGAAGTTATTTTCAGGATTACTTTTCGATGATGAACAATAGCATCGCGAAACTGGACGACACTTTAAAAGAAATTCTGGATTACGCCCGGAACTCGCGTCAACAAATTGTTCATCAAAAAATCGATTTCAGAAAAACTATTGAAGAAAGCCTGGAGCGTTTGAAATATCTGGAAGGATTTGACGCAATGCAGTCAAATATCACCATTAAAGCCGACGGTGCATTTTATTCGGACGAATACCGGATCACCGTAATTATGAATAATCTTATCTCTAATGCTATCAACTATCGCGATCACGCAAAAGACGTCTGCATTTTGAACATCGGTGTTCTGATCACAAAAGAAAAAGCGCTTGTTTCCGTCGAGGATAACGGTATTGGAATTCCCGAGGAGTACAGACCAAAGATTTTCAACATGTTCTTCCGAGGTACGGTAAAAAGCAAGGGTGCTGGCTTAGGGCTTTATATTGTGAGAGAGACTATCAGCAAGCTGAATGGAAGGATAGCCATCCATTCTGATTATGGAAAAGGAACAACAGTTGAATTGGAACTGCCTAATCATTTAGCTTAGATCGGGTCGGTCGAGGATGTGCTCTTCAGGTTTCCCTTGTCAATGAGCAGCCAATACATGCCTATTTCAGAAATTGTTTTCACGAAATTATTTATCTCCACAGGTTTCACGATATAGCTGTTGGCGCCAAGGTCATAACATTTTTTTATATCGGGATCTTTTGCTGATGACGTTAATATCACGACCGGAATCATTTTAGTTCGAACGTCGGATTTTAAATGTCGCAACACCTCAAGACCATCTACTTTAGGCATCTTCAGGTCTAGCAAAATTAATTTCGGAAGGTTGTCAATATTTCGATTACTATATTCGCCAGTTCCAAAAAGAAAGTCGAGCGCCTCAGCGCCATCTACAAGATGTACGATATGATTGGCCACGTGACTTTTCTTAAGTGCCCTGATCGTAAGTTCTGCATCACCGGGATTATCTTCAATTATTAAAATTTCTACTTCTTGCTCGTGGAGGTTGTTGATATTTTCCATCTTTTCTGGTTTAGATACTTCCGTCAAATGCTTCCGTTCTCACTTTTTGTATAAAACAAAACCCACCAACTCCCGGGATAGGGTAAATTGATGGGCTCCGATGCCAAACTATTACTATTTTTCCTCATTCCCAAGCGAACATAGATATATACGAAGAACCGCCGCTGAACGGATTTTTTAAAAAGTGATCAGAGAACATAAACAAAAACTCCTTGAGGCGTGTTTGCGTGAGGTGCAAAGTGGTTGTACATTGTAATAAATTAATCGATGCTCGACATGACATCCTGGTTGCGAGCGGTCGTCACGCTTCTTTTTATTTTAATATTAATTACCGGCACTCACCTATGTTGGTCGCAGCTACCGGTTATTACGTTCGAGGTGATCACTTCTAAAGAAGGTCTACCCAGCAACACAGTTTTATCAGCGACACGTGATCGTGCAGGATTTATGTGGTTTGGTACGCGACAATGCCCGGTTCGTTACGATGGAACTGAATTTAAAAGTTTTGTAAGCTACACCACTAATTTTATTACAGGTATCCAGGCTGATAAGCACAATGACGTTTGGATTTCATCCGACCGCAGTGGAATTTGTAAGATCGATTCTCGTACACTTGAAATGTCTCGTGTTCTGGATGATCAGGAAAACAAAATCAAAACTACGGGTGATTTTTATATCGATCGTTTCGGACAGGGTTGGTACAGCGATCATTTCGGTGTTAATCGTATTGATCTTCAAACAAAAAAAAGCCGACATTATGCTTTTCGGCAAACGAATTTTGTTTGGCTTAAAGCCGCATTTATCGAGGACCTGGATAGCAACCTTTGGGTCATTGGTCGTGACAATGGGTTGTTTTTCTATGACCGGCAGCGCGACACATTGAAGTGTATTTTGGGATCCGATAGTCCTTCGCCAAAACAGTTTGATCAATTGTTAATGTCGCGGGCAACGGTGGACCGTGATGGATTTCTTTGGATCGGAACTTACAATTACGGATTGATGAAGTTTGACCCGCGCACGCATGACGTTGAAGTTTTTCAAACCGGCCGAACAGACAATCAAATCCTGGCGGTGGAAGAGGGATGGGATGAAAATGGCAGACGACTTTTGTGGATTGGCGACAACCACGGCGTGGGAGTTTTCAGGCCGGATCAAAATAAATTTTACTTCTTTTCTGATGTTTTACCAAAGTCGTATCAGGTCAACGATATCTTTCGGGATCAGGATGGAATCGTTTGGATCTGTACCTCGGATGGAATAATAAAATATCATCCGTTGAGCAATGTAATCCAGAGTATCAGTATTCCTATTGAAAATTCAGACGATTGGGCAATCAACGTTATTCAACAAGATAAGCGGACTAATTACGAACATATTTTTTATCTGGGTACAGCCAACAATGTTCTGATCCGTTGGGACCGGCGTACGAATGATTTTTCCCCTATAACATATCCGGGAGACGCTGCAGCTACACAATGGATGAAACAGCGCAGTGACGGAACATTATGGATCGGGACGAACCGTTGGGATTTTAAACGTCCGGGTATCTTTGTGCTGGATTTGGAGTCAGGCAAATTCGTAAATTCTGCCCTCGCTGCCTCAGCGAATAAATTTTTTACCGTTCCCTTTTTTATGTTTGGTGATTTCACGGATTCCACTTTATGGATCGGCAATTCAGACGAGGGTATTCACGTATTCAACGCAAAAAGTGGACACGAAATAACGCCGTGGTCAGATAATGACATGAAAGAACTTATTAAAAACAACAATTTAATAAATGATATGATCATTGATCGTGCCGGCAGGTTGTGGATAGGATGTTACAAAGGAGTATTTTATTATGATGAAAAAGAAAAGCGATTTGTCAAGGCCGACCCGGAAGTCCTGCCAAACGAGCTAGAT
>DASQTN010000745.1:0-5809 GCA_035641895.1 Chryseolinea sp.
CCCAACAGGAGATAAAAGCACTTCCGGAGTTGAGAGGAGATATCCTTAACCCCGTCTCGTATGAAGAAATGCCAGTGGAGATGAAAGAACTGCTGGAAGGCCCGGTTGCAGAACGTGCTCGACTGTTAGGTCAACGCACCGGCGAGATGCACCTGGCGTTGGCCGCAGGCGTAGACAACCCAAATTTCAAACCTGAACCTTATTCGCTGCATTATCAACGTTCATTATTTGCAGGATTTCAGTCACTGGTTCGTGGAACCTTCGATGGCCAGGAGCGTAATCTAAATAATCTAACAGCTGAAGTGCGACGGGAAACTGAGGAGGTGCTCGCATTGAAGGATGATATTCTGAAACTATTCAGAAATATTTATAAGAAGAAAATCGACGTCATTAAGATCCGTATTCACGGCAATTTTCACCTCGGCCAGGTTTTGTTCACTGGAAAAGATTTTGTTATTACCGATTTTGAAGGCGAACCAACCCGAAGTTACAGCGAGCGGAGATTAAAGCGTTCGCCCCTTCGTGACGTGGCAAGTATGATCAGATCTTTTCATTACGCCGCTTATGGTGGATTATTTTTGGACAACCAAATCAGGAAAGAAGATATCGCCAACCTGGTGCCTTATGCGGAGCAATGGTATCATTACATGAGCGGATTTTTCATGAAGGCCTATCTGGAAACCGTAAAAGGCAGTGGATTTATTCCACGATCAAAGGAAGATATGCAAATCTTAATGACGACGTTCCTGCTGGAGAAGGGGATCTACGAATTGAATCATGAATTGAACAATCGCCCCGACTGGATAGTGATACCGTTGCGTGGCATCAAGGAGTTAGTTCAGAATTCAACGAAAGCCGTGCAAATGTCTGCAACTTAAACGAGTAGAAGAACCTTCACCACGAAGACTCGGAGGCGCGGAGGAAACTCAAGTGTATCGTATAAGCCGCTTGGATACTTCAGGTTACCCTATGTTTTGGGGCCCTGCCCCGCCGGCAAACCCGTCATTCAGAGCGAAGGGTTGAATGCGCGAGCGGCGAAGAATCCCCTCCCAATGAAACGCAACAACTGGATAGGAAAATCACGAATCGATAAAATGGAGAACCAGTTTACGTGTAGCCATTGAACATTGTTTTGTTGGGGTGTTGATTAATGCCTGCGTACGGCAGGCAGGCTTTGCGTGAAAATTTTTTTTACACAGTGCTCACTAATCAATCTTAAACCATTTCCTGGCATTCTCGCGATAAATTTTGTCTATCGCTGCTTTAGGAAGTTTCAAACCTTGGAATTCGCCATTTACATGAGGCGACGTTAAAGTATCATCGGTAACAAAGTATTTCCAATCATTAATCCATGTGTTATGTAAATCCCTCTTCTCGTTTTCGGCATTAGAGTCGGTAGAGATACCGGAATCTGTGGCGTAAATTATTCGGTCCTGATAGCGGATTAAAAACTCCCGGACTTTTTCGCGATCTAACTTAGTTTGATGTTGTAAATGAGGGATGCGCGCAGCCATGTCGACGGCCATATTTGGAAACTTATCGAGGCGCTTCGCGAGTTCGTCCACATCCCATTCGAGACTTCCCAGGTGAGCACCTACAAAACGCATGTTAGGATACTTTTCAACAAAACGATCGCGCGCATTGATCTGATCTTCGTAGGTTGGATATTCAGGATGAAGGTACATGTGATACTCAGGATGGTTCTTGAAATACTCACGGTCGTTATTCACCGTCATTTCATCGAGTGGGAGCCAGCAATTTTTTGGCTCTCCCAAATGCGCCATTATCGTTTTGTCCTCATCGATTATAAATTCCATCACCGGATCAAATTTAGGATTATCAATCATGATAAATTGTCCGGATGAGTCTTTGTAAGTCATGCCGATATTCTTCCAAAGTTTGATGCCCAAAGCTCCGGAGTCAAATGATTTTTTTAAGGTAGCAATTGTTCGTGATGCCCAATCGGAGGAATCCCAACGCGCCAGCGTGAAAGCAGAAAGAAAATCGATACGGTCGGGGAATTCTTTTATTTGGTGAAGGGCAAATTTTTCCTGATCCTCGAGAGTTGGGTAACTATTGACATCCACATTAACCGTGAGCAACTGAAAATTATCTTCCTTGGCCTGTTCGGCCAGCGCCAAATCATTTGCATTTAGATGCATATGCGTGTCGATTTTTTTCACCGCGTTAAAATCTTCGAGCGTATAGTAATCGGAAGAGCAGGAGAGGAGGAGCGACAGTAGCAAAATGGTGCAAAGTATTCTCATGGCGTCGGCGTTTTTTGAAAATACACATTAACGCGTTCCGCGTCAACTAATTTATTTTGGAAAACCGAATTATCCTCCAGGCACACTCATTTAAGTGCAGACCATGTCAATAAAGTGGACTTTTGTTTTTATACTTTTAACGTTACAATGCCTTACTTAGAATATTTTTAGCGCGGAGCGAGTACCGAGTTAAAATGCAGGGAGAACGCTGAGCCGGGAATAAGTTCTTTGTGGATTTCTCAGCGTAATTTCTCCGTGCACTCCGCGCCTGCCTGCGGTAGGCAGGCTAAAATTTTCAATAATTATATAGCTAAAGACCTCGAGATTTATTGACGCTCGCTGAGCATTTAATAGTCTGCTGACTTGTGCATTTACACCTCAGGCGTTCCGGCTGATAAGAATACCGCTACGCTCGTTTGATATTTATAAAAAGATGAGTTGTATTTTTCTATCAATAATTGTAATTAGAAATTCTTTACCCTTTAACCCTAAACCATGACACAGGATCTTACTAAAGGCCGTCTGCTTTCACTTGACTTTATGCGCGGTTTGATCATGGTATTGTTGATGCTGGAGAGCGTAGGTTTATACGCAAACTTTCATGACGTAACAGAAGGCTATACCCTTCAACTTTTTTTCGAACAATTTTTTCATCACCCCTGGAATGGCCTTCGGTTTTGGGACTTGATTCAACCTGGTTTTATGTTTATGGCCGGAACAGCCATGGCATATTCCCTGCATCGCCAACAGGTGCAAGGTGTTCCCTGGCGTGAATCTTTTATTAAAGTGTTAAAGCGGTCGTGTTGGCTTTTTTTCTGGGGAGTATTGGACTATGCAGTTCGTCCAGGTGGTTTATCCTTCGAACTGTGGGATGTGCTCACGCAGCTTTCCGTCACCACATTGATTGCATTTTTTATTTTCCGGTGGTCGTATTCTGCCCAGATCGCATTTAGCCTCGGGTTATTGGTATTGACTGAAATTCTTTACCGATTTACCAATATTCCAAATTTTGACCAGCCATTTACCGATCAACATAATTTTGGCAACTACATGGATCTGGTCCTTATGAATAAAATCAATAAGGGAGGCTGGGTCGCTATCAACTGTATACCTACAGCAGCACACACTATATGGGGCGCGCTGGTGGGTAAGTTATTGCTTTCGTCGACTACTGCGGGAGAGAAATTAAAATGGCTTTTGATAACGGGTTTTGCCGCCTTAGTCGCTGGGTATATTATGGATGTTTCCATAACCCCCATTATCAAAAGAATTTCAACTTCTTCGTTTGTACTCGCTTCCGGCGGATGGTGCTTACTTGCATTATGTTTCTTTTATTGGTGGATCGACTTGCGCCATCACAAAAAATATGTTCAGTTTTTTATCGTAGTGGGAATGAACTCACTTTTCATCTACTTATTCATTGAGATCGTCGGGGGACGCTGGTTTAATGGATACATAGGTGCATTATCGAACGGACTTATGAGCCTCATTCATATGCCCCTCGGATTGATGGGTATTATTACGTCACTCGTTATTTTTGCGTTGGAGTGGGGTATGTGCTGGTTCCTCTATAAACGAGGAATATTTTTTAAGATCTGAGAAAGGATAATTTTACATGTGCTCCCGTAACCAGGCTTCGAGCAACTTCGGCCACGTCTCGGCGGCCTTATTGCCGGCAGACATACCGTAGCCATGACCACCTTTTGCCAGCATATGCAATTCTACGTTTGCTTTCGCATCGCGCAACGCGGTGGCCAGTGCAAAGGAGCTGCGCGCGCTTCCATCATCCATTGTCTGAAAAATGAAAGTGTCTACGGTATTAGGCGTGGCTTTTAACCCGGGCGTCAACGAATGATTGGACCCTTCATCGAGGTACGCAGGATAAATTATCATCATTCGATCCGGAGTTCCTGATTGTTTGTCGCTCACGTCTTGTGATGGATAACGTTCAGGCAGCTCGCTCATGCCTGCCCGGGCTACGAGGTGAGCACCCGCTGAAAAACCAATTGCTCCAACTTTGCCAGGGTCTATTCCATAAACTTTTGCTTCCTGTCTTATTATTCTTAACGAACGTTGTAAATCTTGAAAAGCCCCATCCCGTTTGTTCGGTACCCTGTAGTGAAGTACAAAGACGGTGTAGCCAAGTTTAGTAAGCCATTCGGCCGTGCTATAACCTTCTTTGTGAACTGCAAGGCGCACGTACGCACCGCCAGGGCATACAATGATGGCCTTCCCATTTTTTTCTTTAGTGTCAGGCTCGAAGACTGCAAGAAATGGATTCGTTACTTCTATTACCCTAATGCTTCCATCTTCCAACGTAGTAGGTACTGGTGGCTTTTTTGGACCAGGTTCCCCTGGGACTGCATTTGGCCAGAGGTAGAGAGAATCAGTTTGAGCTGAAATTCGAATGCTTACGGTTAAGAATAGAAAAGTGACAATAATAAGACGCATCTTTAAATTTAGATGTTATTGATGTAGGAGAAGATTTCTTGACCATTCATTACCTACTTAATTTGGTCACGCAGCTTCTTAGGTAACTTTGCTTTTACAAGCTCATAGGACTGGTGAATAAATTTTTCAAGCTCTTTTTTTGAAACTTTACTGACGTCCTCTACCGTTACCCATTTATATCGAGCGACGTAATCCGCCGGGCGAAACCCGGGACGTGCTGAAACTTCTTCAAATTCTTCATCCGTTACCTTAAACGAAACTCCAACCGGCGTTTGCTCAAGGCCTGTCACACAAAACATTTTTGCGCCTACGCAGAAACAAAGGTCCGCGCCCCACTTCACGTCTTCCGTTACTGCAGGAAGTTTTTTGCAAATGGTCTTAATGTCTTCAATTGTCATAGCTTTAGAAGTTTTGGTTCCGGGATTGAAGTTACACAACCTCGAACTTCAAACCTCGAACCTGGAACTAACATTATATCGATAAAACAACAATTCCTGCAATGGCAAGCGATCCTCCCGCCAGGGCAAGAAGTGGGATTTTTTCCTTGTAAAAAAAGTATGCCATGATCGTGGTAAGAACAGGGTAACACGAGGAAAGCGCTACGACTATAGAGCCACCCGTCACGTCACTATGAAGGCCAATGTTCAAAAGGGTTGCTCCGCCCTGCTGTGTGATGGCGGAGCCTAAAATGAACGGATTTTTCACCGCTGACTGCATCGTGGACCAATCAAGATCATACCGGCGGCGGCTGAAGAAAATCAACACTAAACAACAGACAGCGAGTACACCGAATTGCACGAGACTCGCCGCTTGCCAACCTAGTAACTTCACCCCCTCTGCAAGAAGGCCATAGCCGATACCCCATGAGAGCGCAGCAAGAAGCGCCATCGCAGTTCCAGACGTTCCGGATTTTGTTTTGTTGCCATCAGATACATGAAACCCTGCTGCCGATATCACCCCGACTAATACCATAGCAAAGCCAATCGCTTGTCGCGTAGTAAGGGTTGCATCAAAAATCAAGATTGCAAGCAGAAGCGTTATCGCTGGATAAGTACTGGAAAGGGCGCTGATGAGACCTATTGGTCCCTGAT
>DASQTN010000746.1:0-2428 GCA_035641895.1 Chryseolinea sp.
TAAAAATGACTTGGAGTTATACGATTTTTTCTTGCCGATGATTTTTGTGTTCTCTTCTCCTGTATTATTGTCTTTTAGCTCTAAAATCTGCGGCTCCGAACCTGACAAGCCTTCCATGTCTTCTACCATCTCCTTGACACTGGCTTCTTCTTCGCCGAGCTCATCTTCGACACAATTACTTTGCTTTATTAATTGCCAACGTCCAACAATGGATTGTGCCTGACCGATAAAGGCGACAGAACTCAGGACCATTACAAAAATGAAGGTTTTCATAGCTGATATGGATTTAACCAAATTTACCAAAATTCGGGCCATCAAACGTTACCGACGTTTATTTTACTTAATAGTCGTGCCTACCGTAATTCCTGTCATTTTCTCTTTTGAAAACTCATTTTATTAGCCGTATTTTCCCGCCTTCAAAAATCTGCATGGATAAAAGTACTGCCATTGTAATCACAGGAGGATACCTTGATACATACAGCGCCAAAACAGCACATGGACTTATTCGGGGAACCGACCGATTTACCATTTTAGGTGTAATTGATGAGAAAAGCCCTGGAAAGGATGCCGGGGAAGTTTTGGATGGTAAAAAACGCGATATTCCGATCTATGCAACTATTGCTGACTTTGTTAAAACGTCAGGGCAACGTGCAAGATATTGTATTGTTGGAGTTGCTACGAAAGGGGGCGTAATACCCGAATCCCTTAACAACTTACTAATAGAGGCTTTGGAGAACGGAATGGGTATTGTCAATGGTTTGCACGAATACGTTTCGGACATACCTGAACTCGCCTCACTTGCCTATCAGAAAGGACTGGAAATTATAGATGTCCGAAAGCCAAAAAAAGTAAAGGACCTACATTTCTGGTCAGGTAAAATTCAGGAAGTGAAATGCCCGAAAGTTGCAGTGCTGGGAACTGATTGTGCCTTGGGTAAACGAACGACGACAAGGTTTTTAGTTGAAGCAATGCGAAAAGCTGGCTACAAGGCTGAGATGGTTTATACCGGACAGACAGGATGGATGCAGGGCGCTAAGTATGGATTTGTTTTTGACTCCACTTTAAATGACTTTATCTCCGGGGAAATGGAGCATGCTGTCGTAACATGCTACCATGAAGCTAAACCGGACATTATTTTTATCGAAGGGCAGTCCTCGCTTCGAAATCCAAGTGGCCCTGCGGGTTCAGAGTGGATTGTTTCCGCCGCAGCCGATGGCGTGGTGCTGCAACATAATCCTGCACGTAAGCAGTACAAGGATATGGAATTTTATCCTGCCTATTTGCCGGCGTTAAAGGATGAGATCGCTCTTATAAAAATTTATGGTGCCCCTACCCTAGCCGTTACCATCAATTCAGCAAAGATGACACAAGCGGAGGCACATGCATCTGTTCAACAGTATGAAAAAGAGTTGGAAATCCCAGTGGTGCTCCCGCTGGAAGATGGCGTTGACAGCCTGGTTCCAGTGTTCGAAAAAATGATTAAAAACAGTTTGGCTAAGGTTTAATTTTTTTTTTGCAACGATTATTAGAAAATGAAAATCAAAGATATCAAGGTTTGGAGTGTTGATTTGGGGAATACTAAACCCTATACGATCGCCTTCAAAACCATCGACGAAGTAAAAAATGCATTTGTTGAGATCCAGCTTGAAAATGGGTTAACTGGAATCGGCGCGGGCAATCCCAGTGAATACGTTGTGGGAGAAACGCTGGAGCAATGCCTTGATGTTTTGAAGCAGAAGAACCTGCAATTCCTAATCGGACGCGACATTCGTGAATTTAACCAGCTCCTGTTCGACGTTTGGCAAAAATTCCCTGACAACCCTTCCGCGCGTGCCGCACTAGACATTGCGTTGCACGACGTGTTTACCAAATACCTGGACATTCCTTTAGTGAAATTCCTGGGACAGAAAATTAAGAAGCTCCCCACCTCAAACACTATTGGAATTAAAAATGTCGAAGAAACCTTAAAGGAAGCTGCAGACTATATAAAACGTGGTTTCAAAGTCATCAAAGTAAAGCTTGGCAAAGACCTCGATGAAGATGTTGAACGCGTTTTGAAGCTCCGTGAAAAATTTGGTACTGGAATCGTAATTCGATGTGATGCAAACCAAGGTTATACCGTTGAGCAAACGATACAATTTTATGGCAGGACCTACGATGTCGATGTAGAACTCATCGAACAACCGCTGCCGGCGAAGGAAATTTCAGAAATGAAAAGCTTGCCGAAGGAGGTGCGACAAGTCATTGCCGCAGATGAATCGTTGATTACACCGGCGGATGCCATTGAACTCATAAAACCGCCCAAAGCGGCAGCCATTTTCAATATCAAACTCATGAAATGCGGTGGTGTAAGTCAAGCATTGAAAATAGCTGATATCGCTTTACACGAAGGCATTGATCTGTTCTGGGGTTGTAACGATGAGAGTAT
>DASQTN010000747.1:0-7419 GCA_035641895.1 Chryseolinea sp.
GCCATCTCAACATGAACCTCATCAACTTTCAGGTTAAGAAATTCGGGAAGCATCGGCGCAATACTTCGATAGCCAATGGGTCTTCCCTTGAAATTACCAAAACAAAGATGTGTTGAGAGCCGGCATTTGCCGTACACGCCACTTACCGTACGATTAAATATGTCGACGAAACGTTTTGTGTCTTCTTTGTACGCATAACAGCTCATGGAAGGCTCATCAACCGTAATCTCCGTACAGCCCGCCGCAACGAGGTCTTCCAACTCTTTTCTGATCATCGGCAGTATCGCCTCGGTAACCGCATACCTGTCTTTGTATTTATCATTGGGCAAAAGCCTTCCACTCAGTGTATAGGGGCCGGGAACGCTCGCTTTTAATGTTGGACCCGCCGGAGCTAACTTTTTCAGCCGTTGAAATTCCTTAACAGTACCCATGCCGTTAGGTGCAGTCAGAGATTCAACAATAGAATGTTTTCCCCGCTGATCGTGTGCCGCTGGGCCCCATTTTCGAAGTTCATCCGTATTCTCTTTAATTCCCCTGATGTATCCATAAAAAGAAAGGTTGAAGTCGAAGCGAGTCTGTTCACCATCGGTAATTACGTCCAGCCCGGCGCTTACCTGGTCATGGATAGCTGCAATTACCGCATCCTCAATCATTTCTTCTTTATCGGCATTGCCGAATTCATGAAGGTTCTTCACCGAGAATTCGAGCCATCCTGGAAAAGGATAGCTTCCAATAACTGTGGTTCGTATGGGAACTGGTTGCATGGTATATAATTAATGTGGTCTTATTTTCTTCCAATATTCGCATACAGTCTGGCGAGACGATGGGCATGTTCATCATAGGCGCTTTCGAATAGTTCTGCGGCGCGGCTCTCTCCTGCCACAACGGACGCTGTAAGTACTTTCGGAGGCTGCCCGGCTTCGGTAAGTAATCTTGCCAATTCCGCTTTTATTGAGTTTATGATGAAAACGCCGCCAACGGTAGAGCCGGGCGCAACAGGAGTATCAAGTCCGTCGATGTGCACCATTGCATCACCGGCAGGCGCGCCGGTATCCAACACAAGATCGGCAAAATCACCGAGCTTTTTTCCGTCGCCACGCTTGCTTTTACTTTTCAAAGAATGTTCCTTAGTGATGATAGCAACCACTTTGATTTTTCGCTGCTGAAATAATTCTGCCATTTCAACAGGAACAATATTACAACCACTTGATGAAACCACCAGTGCACAATCCTGGCTAGAAATATCGAAATTTCGCAGAATGCGTCCAGCCAGACCGGGAACATTTTCCAGGAACATTGCTTGCCGCTGTCCATTCGCCCCGACAACGAGGTTGTGAAATGTCAGTGAAAGTTCAACGATGGGATTGAAGCCCGGAAAGGATCCGTACCGGGGCCACATTTCTTCGATGAGAATGCGGCTATGACCACTGGCAAACATATGAACCATTCGTCCCTCCAGAATGCTTTCTGAAAACCATTGCGCAGCCTTTACAATGTCGGCCTCTTGCGCAGAAATAACATCTGCGATGTGTCTGCATTTACTGAGGTAATCCTGTGTGGGAGTCATTGAATTTCTTTTGTTTTAGATAATGCAAATCCAGCGGCGCCAATTGCCCCCGCCAGGTCTGAAAATTTGGCAAGTTTCAAATCAGTTTTTTTTCCTCCTGGCCGCCATTCATAAAGGTCGAGAAATGTCTCCAGCGGTTTCATCAATGCATTTTTTGCCTGCGCTATCCCCCCTCCGATGATGACTGCTTCCGGAGAAAGAATGTTTATCGCCGAAGCGATGCTGATCGCCAATTTACGAACAGACGATAACCATAACCAGGTGGCAAAAGTATCACCGTCGTTGTAAGCCTCAATCAGCTGAAAGGTGGTTTGGAATTTTCCGTGCGATCGTTGTTCAATCGTAAGATTACCGATAGCATCTTCAATGCTACCTGGCATGTTTGTAACGTCCAGGGTATGCGAATTGGATTCAATTGTAGCGTGTCCGAAGTGTCCCGCCATTTGCGATAAGCCTTGATAGAGCTTACCATCGATAAGTATACCTCCCCCGACGCCGGTGCCAAGCGTCAGCAGAATTGCATGCTTGAGTCCCCTTGCAGAACCGAACGATGCTTCTGCCGTCAATGCCGAATGAGCATCGTTAAGCACAAAAACCTTTTCTCCCGTATAATCGCACCAGTTGAACTTCTCCAGGCCGGGAAGGCGTCCAGGCATAAAGGCAATACAAGTGTTTTGCATATCGGCGAGGCCAGGGGCACAAAGCCCGATAGCGCTGATTAAATACTTTCTTTTGAAATCGTCAATGAGTTCCCGTACCGTTTGCTTCCAATAATGATGGTCCTGTTCCCGCGTTTCCTTCCTGTCCTCAACCAAAATAAGACCTTCATCGTCAACGACGACAGTCTTGATGTTCGTACATCCCAGATCAATTCCAACTGCCAGTTTATTTTTCATATTATTCATACTGCCCCTCTGAAATACTCCATCCGCCGTCAATGGAGAGAACCTGTCCTGTGGTAAACTTGGAATAGTCCGACATAAAGTAGATGGCAGCACCATCCAGATCTTCAGGGACACCAATCCTTCCACCTTCCAGGGGTTGTTTTGTCTTTATAAAAGACAGGATCTTGTCGTCATTCGCCGCACGTTGTGCCATTGGAGTTTCCACGAGCGCCGGGGCGAGCACATTGATTCGAATGTTACTAGACGCATAATAGGATGCCACAGATTTGGTAAATCCAAACACGGCTGCTTTTGCGGCCGCATATGCATGGGTTACAAAATATTGCGGTGAAGGAGAATAGCCCAGCACTGAGCTCATATTCAGAATTGTCCCTCCCTTTTTCATTTGCAAAAGAGATCTTATAGCCGCCTGGTTGGATAACATCAATGACGTAAGATTCAAACTCATCGTTTGTTCCCACCCTTCTTTTGACAGGTCGTGAAGGGGACCATCACCGAATCGTCGGCCGCTGCCGCCGGCAACGTGATAAAGACCGTCAAACGATCCGAACTTTTTAATACAGGCTTCAATTGCCCGTATCGCTGTGCCCTCGAGAGATGCATCGCCGGTCTCAACAACAGCTGTCTTTAACAGTGACGATGCTTTCTCCGCGCTCTGTAAATTTCGGCCGAGCACTACCACATTTGCCCCATGATCAATAAAACACTGTGCTGCAGATAAACCGATACCGGTTGTACCTCCGATGATTACGATGCATTTGTTCTGAAGCCAGGGATTTTGCATGTCGTTAAAACAGGGTTGAAAATATAAACCCGCGTTGTCTTCAGGCAAATTAACGGGAATTTTAGTTGTATGAAAGCAATTGTTCCATTAAGGGATTGTTGATCGCAAGAAGGCACACAACTTTGCAATACCGCGAAATTTTGCGCACGAGTAAATGATTTACTTAATTTAAGCGACTAACGATGTAGAAAGTGAGGTATGACTAGACAGATCTTCAATAAAACGATTTCCATTGACGGAGTGGATATTTTTTACCGGGAAGCTGGTAATAGTAAAAATCCGTCGCTGTTGCTCTTGCATGGATTCCCAACGTCATCCGTGATGTTTAAAAACTTAATGGTGGCACTTTCCGATAAGTATCATCTCATCGCGCCTGACTATCCAGGATTTGGATTCAGTGCCTTCCCTCCGATTACTGACTTCGAATATTCTTTTGAAAATATTTCAACATACATCAACAAATTTACGGAAGCAGCTAATTTAAAATCTTTCACTATCTACCTTCATGATTATGGTTGCCCTATCGGGCTTAGAATATGTATGAAGAACCCAGAGAAGATAGAACGGATCATTGTTCAAAATGGCAACGCATACATCGAAGGCCTCGGATCTCAATGGGATGAGACAAGAGATTATTGGGAGAATCCGACGGAAGAAAAAAAGCAAAAGGTGGCGGCATTCTTAAGTGAAGACGGAACAAAAATGCAATATACGGCTGGCCTACCGGAAGAACTCCTTACCCATGTCAGTCCCGAGTCATGGATATTAGACTGGGAGCGCATGAGCAGACCTGGCAATATTGACATGCAATTCGTTTTAAACTGTTCATATAAAAGTAACATTGAAATGTTTCCCGCTTTTCAGGAGTATTTTCGTAAACACCAACCTCCGGCACTGATTTTATGGGGTAAGCATGATGCGTTTTTTGATGTAGCAGAAGCTTCGTGTTACAAGAGGGACCTTCCCAAGGCACACATTCATGTTTTGGATGGTGGACATCAAGCCTTGGAAACGAATTTTAATGAAGTCCTAGATATTATCAGCAGTTTTATGTCTCGGAAATAAGTTTGCATAACTTACCAGCTCATACGTCGCCTATAACGACGGGTTTAATTTCACTTATTATAAGTAGTAAATTGTATAAGAAGAAGTCGCCTTTTTTAGCTCCAGTGGTCAATGTCATCTTGGATAACTACAAAGAGCAAGTTTCGGTTTACCCGCAATGCACAAATAGATGCTGAGTTCTGCAGAGTCCCGGAAGTCGGAGACTCTGCTATGACGTCGATGTTTCCCAAGGAGGTGTAAGTGCACTCGAGTTCTTAAAACTACTTTTTTTCACACTTCATCAGTATCAACATTTCTTTTTGATTTTTGTCCAAGCGGAGTCTCCGTCTCCGGGACTCCACTTTACACTGTATATGACACCGGTGTTGGAGATCTACACGATCTCATTTTTTTCCTGAACCTTCAAACATTCGTCATTTTGATTTGTAGTTACATTTTTTCTTATTTACTTTGAATTACAAAGTACTTTTAACATGAAAAAAAAGATATCATTATGAATGCTAAACATTCTATTTCGACTGTCGCCTCGTGGCTATTTGGTATAGTTACTTTCGCAATCGGCATAATAAATTCGTTCTGGGGAAATGACCCCGGGTTTGGAGTTTTTCTCGTTCTTCTTTCCTTCGTCTATTTGCCTCCAGTAAACTCAATGCTGAAAAAAAAGACAGGTTTCTCAATTCCTAGCTTTGCAAAGCTCGGCTTAGGGATTTTTATTATTTGGGCATCATTAGGTGTCGGGGAACTGTTCGATAAAATCGATCTTATGCGAAACGATTTATAAGATATCATCTTTGTTTGTCCATTGGTTTTGACCAAAGTGTTTTTGCGGATTGCAGCGTTTATTTGTAGCTTGGAATGAACCTTCAGTAATGGTAACACCTAGAAAACTTATAAAAACAGTTATTGCTCCAGTTGATTTTTCCCAAGCATCAATCAATGCTCTTTCATTTGCCGCAGAGTTGTCCAAGAGAGCGTCGGCGCGTCTCGTGATAATCAATGTTGGACGAACGGGCGAAGATGACGAGGATGCAAAAAATAAATTAAAGGAGATAGAATCGAATTTGAAACGGTCCTTCGACTCCGATTTAAAGTGTGAGACGTTTCTCGCTCACGGCGATGTTGTCGCTTCTTTACAGGAACTAATTACGATTCATCAACCCGATGTAGTCATTATGGGTACGAAAGGCGCCAGTGGTTTGAAACGAATTTTGATCGGAAGTAATACCGTAAATTTCATAGCTAAAACTACCGTTCCAGTCCTTGTAATTCCCGAAGTCGCCAGTTTTGAAAATTTTATCAGGAAAGGGAAAAACAGGATTGTTTTAGCTACTGATCTTGACGAACTGAAAAATGACGACGCGTTGGACATTCTCAAGGAAATCGCCTTGTTAATTATTGAACCAAAAATAAAAGTGTTAAGTGTCAGACCGAAAAAAACTAACCTTGACTATCTAAAAAAGATGGAGCGCGACGCGCTACTGTCAATTTTCAAACCTGAAATTGAAAGTGAGCGGACAACAGTTTTTAGCAGCAACGTGATCGGAGGCCTTAATTTTTATCTTAACTCACATACCGACACAGGATTGGTAGCGATGGTCGCCCGCGATACCGGGCATCTCATTCAGAAGCATTATACGCGGGAGATGGCCTCCCATACACATATTCCGCTATTGGTTTTGCATGATGGCAAAATTTGACGTTGAAAAACACGCGGCGGGCCGAAGATGAAATCATATAATTGCTTAATACTTTATATAACGCTTTGCCTAACAGCTTGTAACCCAAAAGCGGGTGAAAACGTGATTGACTCGACAAGCATTACCAATGCTGGAGTAATGCCAACCGCATCACATAATACGATATCCATTGTTTACAGCTCGATCGACGGCGGCAACACCTGGCATGCCTTTGACCATGGAATTCCTCCTGATGCAACGATAAGTTCATTCCTTGTTCATGACGATAAAATTTTCGCCAGTACTGACTACGATGGGATTTATCTCATTAAAAGAATGGAAAAGCAATGGAAAAGGATTGACGAAGATTTACCAAAAGGTATCGATATCAACACCATTCTCATCAGCGGTAAGACCTTTATCATTGGCACGCTCAGGCATGGAATTATGATTTCGAAAAATGATGGCAAAAATTGGGATAGTCCTTCAATTCAAATAAATACACCTGTAAGGACCTTGCACAAAATGCAAAACCTGACGTTTGCAGGCGCTGACAATGGCATCTATAAATCTGTTGACGAGGGCAAAACATGGACGCACATTTACAAAGGTGTTCAGGTTAATGGCTTCACGGAGTTGAACCATAAAATTTATGCAGCAGTAATGAATGGTGCAATTATGTCCGACGACAACGGCATAACCTGGAAATACATATATAAATCCAACACACTCCATGACATTTCCAACGACGGCAAAAAGCTTTATGCGATGACTTTAGGAGACGGCCTGAAAAGTTCAGATGAAAATGGAATTACCTGGGATCAAATAAACAATGGACTAGGCACTCTTAACCTTTATACTTTTGAATTGAAGACCTTCGGCAATAAGATTTTTGCGGCTCAGTGGTATGGTATTTATTCTTCCGACAATTGGGGAAAAACATGGAACATTATAAAAAACGGGCTGCCAGATTCAACGGCCTTTACAACGCTTGAGGTAACAAGAAATGGTCTAATTGCCGGAATTGGATTGAGGAAAAAATAGAACGATTATCGCATACTCTAATGGGCCAATTCCACTTGAAAAATTCTCCAGAAAATTTATTTCTAGACAAAAAATAGAAAAATGCAAACCGTTTACACCGAGGATAAGATATTCGATAAGAACGACTTCACGAAACTACCATTGGCAAAAGGCGAATATGAAAACTGCACGTTCAAACACTGCAATTTCACGGAGAACGATCTTTCCGACTTCAAGTTCATGGATTGCGAGTTTATCGGTTGCAACCTAAGTTTGGCGAAAATGCACAGGGCTGCATTGCAAGGTATTAAGTTTAAAGATTGCAAAATGCTGGGATTACGTTTTGATACCTGCGCAGACTTCAATCTTTCTTTCTACTTTGATAATTGTACGCTAAAC
>DASQTN010000748.1:0-3147 GCA_035641895.1 Chryseolinea sp.
GTTTTAACAATATGATTTACTTTGAGGTTAAAGATGACGGGTTAGGATCAAATGCAAAGAAAGTAATGGATGGAACTTATAGCGGGGGTGTTGGGCTTACCAATACCGATAAGAGATTGAAAAGTATTTTTGGCCAGGGATCCGGCCTTCGGATTCTGTCCAATGAATGGGGATACACGGTAAGTTTTTTTATCCCTTTTGAAGATTCACACCAAGATTCAATATCAGTTAAAGAACTAAATAAAGCCGTATGAACATTACCTGCGTTATCGTTGACGATGAAAAATTAGCACGTGATTTACTTCAAGAATATACCCAGCAAATGCCGAACCTTCAGGTTTTAGGCGAGGCTTCTAAAGGTAAAGATGCCGTTGAATTGATTGATAAATTAAAACCGGACCTGGTATTTCTTGACGTTCAGATGCCGGGCATGACAGGCTTTGACGTTGTCGATGAAATTACTCACGACCCTCATGTAATATTTTGTACAGCTTATGATCAATATGCTATTAAAGCGTTTGAAAAAGGCGCCGTAGATTACATTCTGAAACCACTGGATCAAGAACGTTTTAAGCTGGCCGTTGAACGCGCTATCAACCGTATGAAGCTCGAGCAAAACAACGTTGGCGAATTGCTCCGGAACATGAAAACCGAAAACAAAACGGCTTACGACTCCCATATTTTTGTTCAAAAATCTGAAAAATTGCTTAACCTCCCCGTTGATGAAATAGTTTACCTGGAAGCTTCTGGCGATTATACGATACTTTCCACTAAGAATGATCAGTTCGTAAGTTCTTCCGGAATTGGAAAGCTTGAGGAAATTTTAAACCCGGAGACTTTCATTCGCGTGCACCGCAGCACCATTATTAACATCAACAGCCTTAAGGAAATTGAAAAGCATTTTAATGGCGGCATGGTCGTTAAAATGCTGAATGGTAAGAGTTTTCCTGTGAGCCGGACCTACGCAAAACTGATACGCAAAAAAGTAGTTTGATATTAACCCCCCGCTAACGGAAATGCTACACCTTGTTGTAGCATTTCTTTTTTATAGACGTTCAATCCGCTCGTTTGCATAACGAATTTCTACATGCTTTTCATGAAGAAGTAAAATCTCCCTTAGCTTCGTTTCCATTTCCAGTCGGGCTTGTTCTATAAACTTCGCTTGCTCCCCATAGCGGCGTGCATCACGCGTAAAGGCATTCATAGCCTTTGACCGGTCTGCGGCATCTACCCAATTCCAAACGCCATTTTCATCGGTGGCCCTTACATCATTTTGTGATTCTATTGATAATAGCTTTGGCTTCGGCAAGGTGATGATCGCATTATTCCCGTCAATTTCAATGGAAAATTTTTGATTCAAGTCGAATCCCGCTTTGGCTTCGAACGTACCGGCGATATTAATTTTTTTTGTGCTGCCTAACCATGTATTGATCCATTCGTACCGATGTTCAAATTTTTGAGACACCGTGGCCAGCTCAAGTATGGGCGACTGCTGTTGAAGTACAACGGTGTTGTTCACTTTTATCTGCGGGGTGACATTAAAAGCTTTGGCGATATCCTCGCCGATTTGCTTAGCACCATCATAAGTCTGCTGCGCGATACGAGCGGGAATAAAAACGAACAGCATATACGCCGTGATACTTACGACGATCAAAAAAACAATGACAAGGGTCAGTTTTCTATTGGTAAACATGCGGTAAAATTTGTCCTATTTGTCACGAGGGCGCTATGCACAAAGGTACACAAAGAGTTTTAGTGCGCCATGCCTCCAGCGTTGCTCTGCCGACACCTTGTTTCCTAAACCGACGGTTGACACAACCGGCTACGCGAGGGCTATCCAGGGAAGCCTTTATTTTTTTGTAACTTTTGGAGATTCATCACTCTACGACCTAAAGCGATATCACTTCTTTGGCAGAGCAAAACGCATTCTAACCCGTACCCTATCTTTTATGGGCTCTTCGTTTTTCTTGGTAGGATGCCATTTGGGACCGGCTTTGATGAGCCTGATCACTTCTTCATCACAACCGAATCCTATCCCCTTAATTACTCTGAAATCTGTAAGTTGACCAGTCATGCCAATGCTAAACTGTATGGTGACTTTCCCTTCTACTTCATTCTTTAAGGCCTGCTCCGGGTAATGAAGATTTTTTTCCAGGTATTGTTTAAATGCTTTACGACCGCCCTCGGGAGTTGCAAGCTCCATAACGCTTGGGCCGGCCGGCTGGAGGGAACCGTCAGCTCCATACCCAACGACTACAACCTCACTTAATTCTGATACGTCGGCATCCAGTTGCACGTCAAGCTGGTCAGATTTTACGACCAGTTCCTTGTTTGTAAATCCGATAAAGGAAAAAAGCAACGTAGGTTCCGCTCCCTCTACAGCAATTTCATAGTTACCCTCGCTGTCGGTAACAGTGCCTTCATTGGATCCCTTCACAAGCACATTAACGCCAGGCAACGCCATACCATCCTCGGCAAAAGAAACTTTTCCACGAATGACTTTACGCCCAACGTTATAGCTATTGGAAGACGTCCGGCCAGGGGATGGAGCGGTCGATTTGCTGACTGCACCCTTAGCTTTATCGTCGGTAGACGATGCCAGCTCTTTTTTCCTTTCGCTTTCCACAACGGCGGATTCCTCACTGTCCGGTACGGGTTGCGTGATTTGTTTTTCATGCAGTGCCTGAGGAATCGCCTCCTCTTCTGCGATTTCAGCTTTTGAGCCACCCTCGTCTATGATAATTTCTTTAGCATCCGCCTCAATCTGAGGTTTTTCATCCAACGGACGACCAGCCTGGTCTTTCGTTGGGGAGTCAACTAACTTTTCAGCCGTTTTCCTTTGCTCGGAAGATTCGGCGGGCTGATCGCGTTCCGGGGCGGGCGTAGAATCTGCTGATAATAAGGGAGCTGTGTCTGCAGATAGGGGAGTCTGTTCCTGTTGTTTGTTTAACGCCAGATTCTCAGTCGCTTTTTCATTTGACTTATTGGAAACTAAAACGATAATATAAGTAGACACCGCGAGCAGCAATAACCCGGCGGCTATTCGCCCGAACCATATCCACCCTGCGGATTTTTTTTGAATTCTCGCATTCAAAGCCGCTTGAAGCTGATTCGTGTCGGCGGTGAAATCTCCAGGCGGCAATTGTT
>DASQTN010000749.1:0-10879 GCA_035641895.1 Chryseolinea sp.
TGCATCACTGAAGGGACTTTTGAATTAAAGAATGAAATTTTAAAGTCAGTCTTTATGGAGGAGGATCTCGACTATGATACCACAACCGTAATTAGAAGGGAAATCAGTCCCGGTGGAAAATCACGTGCCTTCATCAATGACACGCCCGTTACTCTTGAAGTGATGAAACGGATTGGAAATTTGCTAATGGACATTCATTCACAACATGAAACGTTACAGTTGGGACAGCAAACATTTCAATTAAAACTAGTAGACGCATTCGCAGAAAACCGTACCCTGCTTGACGCGTACGCCAACAAATGGACTATCTTTTTGAAGGCGAAAAAAGCGCTCGAAACGTTGACCTCGGAAGCAGATACACTTCGTCAGGAATCTGACTATATCCGTTTTCAACTGGATGAGCTGCTAAAAGCAGATATTGAAGAAACGGAACAGGATTCTTTGGAATCTGAGTTGAAAATCATGGAACACGCCGGCGAAATCAAGACGCGGTTTCAGCAGATCCTTGAGCTTGTAAATAACTCGCAGTATGCATCGTTGAATAGTTTGAGTGAGGCTAGAAGTCACATGCAGATAGTTTCTTCATTTTCCTCACGGTATGAAGAATTATATAAGCGACTCGACAGCGTAGTAATTGAACTCGCTGATGTTGCGAATGAGATCGAGCGCGAAGGTGATGCCGTGGAATTTGACCCTGAGCGCACCGAGTCCATAAAAGAACGATTAAGCACATTGTACCGATTGTTGAAAAAGCATCGTGTTCAGAACGTAAAAGAGCTCATTGCTATTCAAGAATCGTTACAACAAAAAGACACCATTACATCCAATCTTGACGACGCATTGCTGGCAGCGAGAAAAAATTTCGAAGATTCCCAAAAACAGGTTAACGCTGCCGCGCTGAAGCTGAGTGAATCAAGAAAAAAATCCTTTCCTTCGTTGTGCAAGCAGATCAGCAAGCTGCTGCATGAACTGGGAATGCCTAACGCAATTTTTGAAATTGATTTCCGGACAACGGACCCGACACCGTCCGGTATAGATCGCATTGAAATTCTTTTCAGTGCAAATAAGGGAATCGCGCCACGTCCACTTGCGCAAGTAGCGTCTGGCGGTGAATTCTCTCGCGTGATGTTTTGTATTAAGTATGTGATGGCGGCAAAAACGGCCATGCCAACGCTGGTGCTAGACGAAATCGACAGCGGCATATCGGGTGAAGTGGCCATTAAGCTTGGAAACCTAATGAAGGGAATGTCCAATGCTCATCAAATCATTTCAATTAGTCATCTTCCACAAATTGCGACTAAAGGCGATGCGCACTATTTCGTTTATAAAGATAACTCCGCAGAAAAAACAGTCAGTTCTATTAAACGGCTATCTGATCCCGAACGGATTCAAGAAATCGCTAAAATGATCGGCGGGGCCAAGCCATCTAAAGTGGCACTGGAAAATGCACAAGAATTGTTAGCAAACTGACCTCCTTGAAAAAATTCAGCCTTATAATTTTCATGCTTTGCGCGGCGCTTACATCCCAAGCGCAACGTGAGGTAACCGAGCAGTCACTTTATTGGATTCGCTATCAAAACCAGTTGTTATTTTCTCCAAAGCTTTACTGGACTAATGAAATTGACAATCGCCGATTTTTTAGTCCTGACGTCCAAAATCAATTGATCATTCACTCACGCCTGCATTATAAGATTAATCGATGGGACTTTGCGGGTGGCCTGACATTCTCCTGGATTTTTGCCCAACAGCCTGAGTTGGGATATGATCACGCTGTAAGTGAATTCCGGCCAGTAACTGAAGTTTCCTACGAACTTCCTATAGGAAACGTATTTTTTCAAAGCCGCGTAAGGCTGGACCATCGGTTCTTTCAGGAAGATCCGGACAAAAGTGTATTTGAGGAATCGTCTTACGTTTTAAGATTTCGATATCGGGCACAGGTAAGGATACCTTTGAAAAAAGACGATGAAAATAATTCACGCATAACTCTACGGATAGCGGACGAGATAATGCTCAACCACACGAGTAACACGTTTGACCAAAATCGAATTTATGTTTCAGTAGATTTTTACCTTACTAAAAATATCAGCCTGGAGCCTCAATACATTTATATTTTTCAACGGCGGTTCGGAACGGATGCTTACTTTGAAAGAAACGTGATCAGATTTTCAATACTCCACAAAATTGGACTTTATTAATTTGCAGTGGACAGCGCTTCCTTTTGTTTTTTGGCTTCCGCGCGCTCATTCGCTTTTTCCCGTTTGACATCTTCGCGCACTCGCTTACCCATAGTGCCCTGGAGACGCTCCCAAAAGCCTTCACGTTTGGTAATTGATACAAAATCATCTACGAAGGCGGCAGCGGTATCAATCTTAGGTAACGATCGATCATCGATATCCAGCAGACTAAAGACGATCGGAACAGTTTTTACGCCAGGTGTATAACGCCGTATAAATCGCCGTAACAATGCGGCCTGATAGGGGTCAGTGGCCACTGCTATTTTTTGAAATCCCATTTTACGCGCCATTTTCCACGAGTAATATACATTTTCGGTACTATGCTCGGCTTTTGTTTCGTAAAAAGTATGTTCAGCCGGAATCCCCAAAGAATCGGCCATAATTTTCATTGCAATTCCTTCAACAAAATGGGTGTAAACTGAAGAACCGGAAAAAATAATATTCTTGGTAAATCCGCTGTCATAGAGATGTTTCGCCCAATATAATCGCAAGGTCATCATCGTCGTGGTTTCAGCTTTATCGTATGGAACACCTGGTACAATAATGACATCATAAGGCTTTTCTATAGCGGCCTCCTTGTAAGACCTTTCAGCATGCTTGCTGACTGAGCACTGAGTAAGTATTAAAACCAACGCCATGAATATGTGGAAATAAATCACCCATTTCAATATTTTCTTCGCTATGCTTTTCACTTGTATCACCGTTAATCCAACCTTTTCTCCATCTACTGGTCAGCTCTTTAGATATACATATAACAACATGTTACGTCTTTTGTTGCATTAATCTTAACCGCCATGCCTTGTCATATTGCAATTCGCCATCATCTACCATTTCCCGAATTACATCTACAAAAAGCTCATGATCACGGGGTGCAATGCGTTCTTCGAGATTTTCTATTGTTTGTGAGCCTTGTTTCAGCATATTTAAAATTTCCTGTCGTAGCTCATCAAACGCCCGTTCGTTTTCTTTTTTTCTTTTTTCAATACAAACATCACAAATGCCGCAGGTATTAAAGGTGACCTCGTTAAAATACTCTTGTATAACCTGCATCCTGCAACGGTATTGCGTGGTTGCAAAATTTATCATAGCGTTCATCTTTTCGGTAAGCAATTTTTTTCGAGCTGTCATCCTTGGAATATCGAGCGGAAGCTTCTCCGCATCCTGACGTGGCAATACGAAAGTAATTTGTGGTTTTTCTTTAACCGGTTGATAAATCAGCACCCTTAGTTCATGCAAATGTTTAAGCGTTTTGATTAATTCCTTTTCCGAAATGTGTAAGCCCTTCGCAAGATAGGATTCCGAAATCCTGACAAAATCGGAGAACAACTCACCACCATACAACCTTAGCATCATTTTGATAACCGGGTCAAACTGACCGTTCGCAACCTGAAATTCGTATAGTTTTGTTTTATCAAACGCAAAATGAAGTTGAGAAGGGCTGTAAAAGCTCTCGTTAAATTGTATAATGCCTTCTTCTTCTAATTTCTTTAACGCTACGTATACCTCGCCCGTAGCCAACGAAAACCGTTCAGTGAATGCGAGCAGATCAAAATCAAAACTTTCACCGGTCCCACTACCGGTTGCAAGTTGATATTGATTGGCCAGTGCCTGATAAATTTTTTTCAATACCTCCGGAGATGGGTGTGACTGTTCGGTTTTCAATTTCAGATTCGAAACATCTGCATCTTGATAAATCATAACTGCATAGGCACGTAGTCCGTCACGACCTGCGCGTCCCGCTTCCTGATAATAGGACTCCAAATTTTCCGGCAAATCAAGATGGATAACAATTCGGACGTCTGGCTTGTCGATCCCCATACCAAATGCGTTGGTCGCAACCATCACACGATTTTTGTTTTGGATCCACTGATCCTGTCGATTCGATCGCTCTTCAAAATTAAGTCCCGCGTGATAAAACGATGCCGAAATCCTTTTTTTTGTCAGCGCTCCAGCAATTTCCTGAGTAGCTTTTCTCGATCGAACATAAATTATTGCCGGCCCCTGAACTTTTTGAAGGATCTCCAATACCTTCTTCTCTTTATTCTCGGATTTTCGCACGACGAAGGAGAGGTTTTCGCGTGCGAAAGATTTCTTAAACAGCGCATAGCCAGTCCTAAACGCAAGGCGGTTCGTGATATCTTCACAAACAGTTTCAGTGGCCGAAGCCGTGAGCGCAATAACTGTCACTTCAGGAATTAATTCTCGTAAAGTTGCAATCTGCAAGTACGGTGGTCTGAAATCATACCCCCATTGGGAAATGCAATGCGCTTCGTCCACAGCGATGAGACCCACCTTCATTTGTTTCACCCGTGCGATGAACATTTCAGTCTGCAAACGTTCGGGTGAAACGTACAAAAACTTTGTTTTGCCGTGAATACAGTTATCAAGTAAAATATCAACTTGCTGGCGGGTCATCCCAGAGTGAATAGCCACCGCTTCAATGCCACGTTGCTTCAGCTGACTTACCTGATCTTTCATCAAGGCGATCAGTGGCGTGATGACTATGCAAATTCCTTCTGACAGCAGTGCAGGAACTTGAAAGCAAACAGATTTTCCACCGCCGGTGGGCAGCAACGCCAGGGTATCATGACCGTTTAGAACAGACATGATGATGTCTTCCTGCATTGCACGGAATGCACCATGACGCCAATATTTTTGTAATATGGAAAGCGGACTCTCGATTTTGAGTATTACAATTTTGAGTTTAACGTAAATGACCTCTCAGCATAGATATCTGCGTGTTGCTGGATTAGCCATCAATCTAAATCTAAAATAATGAAATTTACTTGCCACAAAGGCCACATGACACAAAGTTCAGAAAACAGAAGAAAAGTCGTTGGGAATAAAACGAGCTTGCTTTTTTGCAGAAGCGCGGATGTGTTACCCAATCTAAAATCGTAAATCTAAAATAACGACCGTGTTAACCGTAGCTCGTTCACCATTCAATATTTTCTTTGTTAAGGAAGGACGCGACTCCACGTTTAAAATCATCACTTTCACGCGCCCTGGCATTCATATCGGCAGCGAACGAAAGAGATTCCTGCAATGACATCGAATACAATTTCGTAGTCATTTGTTTAGTCAGCATCATAGCATGCGAGGAGTTTGTGCGAACCAATCTTTTCGCAAAATCCAGCACATGTTTATTCAGGATTTCCGGGGCTACTATTTCGTGCACGATTCCCATCTGGTACGCCTGCTCTGCCGAAAATTGATCGCCACTCAAAAGCAACCGTTTAGCCTTTCCTTCGCCTATTTTGCGTAAAAGAAAAATCATAACGATGGCAGGGATAAAGCCAATCTTAACCTCAGGATATCCAAATTTTGCCTTTGGAACGGTGAAAACAAAATCGCATACAGTAGCCAGGCCACACCCTCCTGCCAGCGCTGGCCCTTGAACTTGCGCAACCACGACTTTTTTCAATGTATAAATCCGCAGAAATAACTCTTTGAGATGATTGGAGTCCGCTAAGTTTTGCTCGAATGAATATGTCTGAAGGCGTTGAAGGTCCGCAATGTCGGCGCCAGCGCAAAACGCATCTCCATTTGCTTTCAATACAATGACACTCACGTGACTATCAAGTTCACATTTTTCAAATGCGACCTCGAGTTCGGAAATTAGATCATAGCTCAAGGCATTTCTTTTTTCGGGACGGTTCAGGGTAATGATTCCAACCCTATCCTCTACGATGCAGGTAATGTATTTAAATATTGTCATATGTTTAGCTCGAAAGCACCCTGATGTAATACTGAATAAATTTTGGTCGATATAGTGTTAGTCCTTTTTAGAACTTGAGTGGTAAAATAATGGGAATTACTGCTGTCTAGAATTAGCTGCCCGATGCGAACACGAGACGATAACTCCTCGATATTTTTAACAGCGTTATTGCTGACAATAACAAAGTCGACGCTTAGACTATCCGGTACGAAAAATTTAGAATCATAAATTCGTAAAAACGATTTCCCTTTCCAGACCATCATCAGGCATCCAGGCAACTGCCGTTCAAAGCTTTCAACCGGAGGCATGGTATTGTGTATACCCGCCTTAATACGATGCGGTGTGATGTGATAACTGATCTTATCACTATTGCTACGTAATACAGTATCAGTAAGAAAATATGCTTTGCCTTGATCGATAAGATCAATTGCTGAGTGACCTCCAACATTGTAAACCATGAATTTTTGAACGTTTACATTTTGTTGGAAATGATACCACTGGGTCAGTGAAATAATGAAGCCGAGAAGAGATATCGATATTACCACGGCAAATTTCCTCGTTCGCAATAATACAAGGGTCGCTATAACGATAAAAATCAAAAGGCAACATTGGAATGTTGTTAAGTAAACATTTTCGATCAGACTGAACGGAAGGTCTTCAATGGCAAAAACAATAAAGTTCAACGCTATGATGATCCACTCCAGCACTATTCCCAGAACCCAAGCGATCGGCGAAATAAAATTCAGGACGAGAATTAGAATTCCGAGAATTAAAACCACAAAGGAACCTGGAATCACAAAAAGGTTCGACAGTAAAAAATAATTAGGAAACTGATGAAAGTATAACAGCCCTAAGGCAAACGTTGCAATCTGTGCGGCGATGGAAACGCTGGTTACTTTCCACACTTCATCCCACAGCCGGTTGGCAGGTTCCCAGAGATTATACAGGGACGGATGTATATACACAATACCGAGCACAGCGAGGTACGACAATTGGAATCCTACGGACATTATCAAAAAAGGATCGTACCATAAAATGAAGAAGGCAGAAGCGGTAAGTGTGTTATAAATGTTGGTCCGGCGGCCCGCTGGAATTGCCAGTGCCACAAATGAAAACATCATCACCGCGCGCATTACGGAGGGAGACAGTCCGGTGACAAAAGCATATGCCCACAAAATAATAACGCTCACGCCAGCTATTATCCATGGTCCTGATTTTATTTTCTTCAGCGGCTTCAGCATAAATAATAAAAGTCCATATACAATACCCACATGCAACCCGCTTACCGATAATACATGCATGGCTCCAGTTGATTTGTACGCGTTTAATAATTCATTATCCAAACCATCGGTGACTCCTAGGACCAAACCATTAGCAAGTGCCTTTTCCCGCTCTCCTGAGATGTTATTATTCAGGGTCGCCTCCGCCCAGTTTCTGCTCACAAGGGCATAGTACTCCAGCCAACTAGGAGGTTGAAATCCTAGCCAAATCGCATCTTCCCTCTTAACAAATTGCTGGTGATAAATATTTTTAAAACTTAAAAATCGCTTGTAATCAAATTCTTCAGGATTACCCGGCCCGGGAATCTGGTGAGGATCGCCCTTTATCAACAATATGTCCCCATACCCGTACTTAAATGCAGGGAAATCTTTTTTAGAAACATAAAGAAGAACGTTAGCTTTATGGTTTGTCCATCCACTTTTAGTTTTAACGCACTCAATGGCGGCCTGAACTTTCCAACTGTTCGCTTTCTCTACAGGCTTGCTGGTTAACACAGCTTTATAATATTCGATGGGGAATTTGACATGACTAATATGATCCAACCTTCTGGTGTCAGTGTTACTCAAAACATTTAAATAACCCGCTACGGTGACAGCCGCCAAACCAATAATGCCGGGAAGAACCTTTAAACCTCTGGATAATTTTTTTTTCCTGTACAAGACAAAAATTATCCCATACGATAAAATCAATACTAAGAATAGGAAACCCCCAGTCTCCCACTTTGAAATGTCAGGAAAATAGATCCCTAAAGATATCCCTACTATAAAAAATAGAACAATTCTTAGAAAGGCATAGGGTATCCAACGGATCATAAAGAAAGTTAAAGAAAATCTGATGCTCCGGAGAAAAAGTTTTCCTAATCAAAAAATTAACTTGGCGGGAAATTTTGAAGCCATGGTAACTGAGTGTCAAATGTCTGGATAGCAATACCTGACCCATTCTCATAAAGCCCAGGTCTAACAAGCAATATTCAACAGGTAACGCGGAAATTTTATTCTGTTCGTAACGATTTTACGGGGTTGGCAATGGCTGCTTTAATGGCTTGAATGCTTACCGTAACCAAAGTAATGGCGAGGGCAGCAATACCGACTGCGGCGAAGATATCCCATGATATAGGTGTCCGGTACTCAAAATGCTGTAACCAGTCTTGCATGAAGGAAAAGGAGAGCGGAACTGAAACCAAGAAGGCGATGATTACCAGTATGACGAAATCCTTCGATAGCATTTTCCAGACGTTGAGCACCGATGCTCCTAAAACTTTGCGAATGCCGATCTCCTTTGTTCGTTGTTCTGCTACATAAGATGCAAGTCCAAATAATCCCAGACAGGAGATGAAGACAGCAAGGACGGCAAAGAAACCAGCGAGGCTTCCCACCTTTTCTTCCTTGGAAAATTTCCTTTCATACTCTGCATCAACAAAGTTGAACTCAAACGGCGCGTTGGGACTATATTTTTTATAGACCGCCTCCACTTTTGCCAACGCTTCCCTAACCGGTATTGCATGGTTTAATCGCATTAGAGCAAGTCCCTTCCAACCGTCGGTAAAAAATACAGACGGCTCGTTCGGCCTGTATGGTGATTGTGTTGCCATATCGTTCACCACACCGACAATCGTATATTCTTTTCCACGAAATTCGATAAAGTCTCCGATGGGGTCTTGAAGACCCATTATTTTTATAGCAGTTTCATTTAGAATGACGGATGCAGAATCAGCGGAAATGTCAACAGAAAAATCGCGCCCTTCGTTTATCGTCCAACGAAGTGTCTTTCCAAATTCCGGCGTTACGTTAACATTTCTAAAAAAAATGTTTAATGCCGGATCTTTACCTTTCCAGTTAATGCTGTTGTTGTTACCAAAATGTGCCGGTGAGTTTGATGTCTTTGCCATATTCAAAATAACTCCGCTTTGCAACACATCGTTTTGAATTGCGTCATAATGCCTTTCCAGATCGGGTGTATTTACAGCAATGGTTATAAGCCCCTCGCGGCTATATCCAGCCTGGCGATTTTTAGCAAATTGTATTTGCCGAAAAACAATCACTGTGGCAATGATCAACGTGATGGATACAGTAAACTGTGTTACGACGAGAACTTTACGAGGGACTGAGGCAAGGCGTCCAGTTTTGAAAGTGCCCTTTAATACTTTAACCGGTTTGAACGCCGACAGGTAAAAAGCTGGATAGCTTCCCGAGATGATACCTGTAAACAATGTGAACCCGAATGCCAGCAGCCAGAAAACGGGACTCTTTATTGGCATGGATATCTGCTTGTCGGCAAGAGTGTTAAAGAATGAAAGGGAAAGTTGTGAAAGTATGAGAGAAAATATAAATGCAAGAAGCGCTACCACAATTGACTCACTTAGGAACTGACCTATTAGCTGCAGGCGAACAGAGCCGACCGTCTTTCGAATCCCCACTTCCTTGCAACGCTTTTCACTTCTTGCCGTTGAAAGGTTCATGAAATTGATACAGGCCAGGAACAAGACGAACGCACCAATAACTCCGATCAGCCAGACAAATTCAATGCGCCCTCCAGCGACCTTTGCATTTTCGAATTCATTATATAGATGCAGCTTATCCAAGGGATGAAGCATGATCTCCTCTTTTATATTCGTGATAAATGGCGTCGGTACATTCTTAATTTTTTCATTGACACGATCGAAGCTGGCATGATCACTGAGCTGAACGAATAACTCACCACAATGATTACTCCAAGCAGTTTGCGAATTCCTCCAATTTTCCTTGTTTCCCCATGGAAGGAATATGTGTGAATCGTAAAAGTTGGTATTGTGGGGCAAATCCTCGTAGACTCCCCCGACGATCATATCCAACTTACTATCTATGCGCACAGAATTATTGACTGCGTCTTTGTTACCAAACAAACTTTTTGCTAGCGACTTAGAAATGAGTATTGTCGATGGATCTTTGAGCACATCGCTACTCCCCTCTATCATGGCCAGTGAAAACATCTCGGGAAAATCGGGTTGTACCCACATGCCCTTGGACGAAATGGCTTTGTCGGCGACATACACTACATGTTTATCGATCCATGAAGCAAGCGATACCGCCTCGAAGTCAGCAGCATATTTTGTCCGCAAAACGTCACCGGTAGGCATAGCGATCGTTCCGCCTGTGTATATCCCGCCGCTCTCACTTTGGTTCAGCATTACTTGAGCCAAACGTTCGTGATTTTTAAAGTAAGAATTAAATGAAAGTTCATCCCAGATCCACAATCCAATCAAAAGAGCGACCGCCATTCCTGCCGCGAGCCCGCCGATGTTAATGAAAGAATAGGACTGATTTCGCATCAGGTTCCGGAAGGCAATCTTAATATAGTTCTGTAACATGGCTGTAAGATGACTGTCATCCCTTCCAACATGCATGCCATGGTGGAAATGAATCTCATTTGTCTGGATTAGGCTTCCAATAAGATTAAAATGTTCGCGTGCGGATTGTTCCGTGCGAATGCGGTCATTTAGGCCGGAAGCACCGATACGCCTGTAGAGGCAACACTTGAACATTGTGTGTTGAAATATTGAGTGTTGAGTATTGAACACACAATATTCAATTTTCAATTTTCAAATCAAGCATCATCACGAAGAATCGCGATTATAGGCATCCAAAATATCGCGTACTAACTTATGGCG
>DASQTN010000750.1:0-6745 GCA_035641895.1 Chryseolinea sp.
GCCAGGACAGGAAAAATGTTAGCTTCAGATCATGAAGGAGTAAGGCCTGACGTACTCATCTTAGGGAAAGCTTTGTCGGGTGGTATATTGCCGGTTTCACTGGTCTTGGCCGACGATAAGATCATGCTAGTCATTAAGCCCGGTGAACACGGTTCTACCTTTGGAGGAAATCCATTGGCAGCGGCAGTATGCATGGAAGCCTTGCAAGTGGTCCTGGATGAAAAGCTTGCCGATAACGCTCAACGACTTGGAATTATTTTTCGTGAAAGAATGAAATCGTTGATGAAACGAACAAATCTTATAGCAGCGGTAAGAGGTAAAGGACTTCTAAACGCCATTGTTATCAACGATACACCCGAAAGCGAAACGGCATGGAATATTTGCGTGGCGTTCGCCGCCAACGGTTTGCTTGCAAAACCGACGCACGGTAATATAATTCGGTTTGCACCCCCCTTAGTCATAACGGAAGACCAGATTCACGAGTGCTGCGATATTATTGAACGCTGCACGCTGAATTTTCCCCATTAACTCTTTTTAATTCTTTTGATTGGCAAGAATACCAAGTTGCGTAAGTTCATTACGCAGTTGAACAGGCGACCTAAAATGAATGGTGTTTAGCCCGATCACTTTACCTGCTTCGATATTTTTGATGTTGTCATCAATAAATAAAGCAGTGCCTGGCGTTACCGTGTAGCGATCAAAAAGGAGTTGATAAAATTCCGGTTTTGGTTTTCTCATCTTCTCGATCCCCGAGACTACAATGCCCTCGAACCAGTGAAGGAATTCAAAGTTGTTAAGTGCCCATGGAAAGGTTTGGGCCGACCAGTTTGTCAGGGCGTAAAGACGATACTTGTTAGAATCTTTAATTTTTTTTAGAATCTCGACCGTCTCATGTATCGGGCCTGGAATGGTTTCGGTCCAACGGTCATACCAGGCGCGAATCGGAACTTCCCATTCTGGATGTTTGGCTATTAAGATTTCGGTGGCTTCTTCAAAAGAACGTCCGGCGTCTTGCTCATCGTTCCACTCACTGGTGCAGATGTTTTCGAGAAACCACGAAATTTCTTCTTCCGTTTTAAAAATCTTACGATAGAGGTAACGTGGATTCCAGTCAATCAGAACTGCTCCCAGGTCGAAAATGATAGTGTCAATTTTATTATTCATGTTCAAGGCAAACGCGCAAATGTATTAATGATGTAATTTGTTGCTAAAAAAAATTCTTGGTGAGGTCGATTTAGGCGATAGGATCCGAGTCGTTGATTTTTGTGTCATAAAATTGCGTTGTAAACCCTGTCAGCCACGCCTTCAGGCGTAATCCAGGTAAGGCAGGCAAAATCACCCCGAAAACATTTTTCTCTGCCATAGACGGAGCATGGGCGACAAGTTAATTCTTGACGACTAATTTGAATGATGCTTTCTTCTCCTTTGCCGATCGGTCCGAAACCAACGTCTGTATGCGTCCCGCCCCAAATGGAAATCACACGAATTCCCATCAGGCAAGCAAGGTGCATATTGGAAGAATCAACACACAGCATTACATCAAGTTTTTCCATGAGCGCAAGCTCGTGTTTTAATTTAAGTTGCCCAGCGACGATAATCGACTGCTCGGGAAATTTTTGTCGGAGACCTTCAAAGAACTTTATCTCCTTTTCACCGCCTCCAAAAAAGAAAAACTTCGCTGGAAATTTTTCTAATAGCATCGACATCACCGTACTATAATTTTCGAGGGGCCAGATCTTCGTGAGGTGCATTGCAAAGGGGGCAATGCCAATCCATTTTTCTTTTTTTGTGACCTGATTTTTTGCCAGCCATTCATTCGTTTCTTCTATCACACTTTCTTTTATTTGAAAATATGGTGGGGGTTGAATGGCAAATGGAAAGCCTGCTTTCTCAAAGGCGAGTCTGTACCGTTCAACGGTGTGGATCAAAGGCGTGGTAGCTTTATTGAGTTTTCGTGCTATGGTCTTTTTTTCCTTCCGGCCTTTATCAAAAACTACAACACGTGTGAAGAAAATCTTAAACATACTTCGAAGCATAACGGTGCGCATATGGTCGTGCATGTCCAGCACAACGTCGTAGCTCGCTTTTCTAAGCAGTTTCTTGAACAGATCTCGCATGCCAAGGATGCCATTATAAGTATGATCGACATCTGCGGGGAACGGTACAACGCCTTGTATATCGGTAAAAAATGATGCGAATTTCGGCCGGGTTACTACAGTAACTTCAGCATCAGGATATGCGGCAATAAACGAACGGATCACAGGAACGAGAAGCACAACATCGCCCATGGCTGAGAAACGGAGAACTAATATCTTTGTAAGCGCCACATTTTGAATATAAGGGTCCTTGACGAAAGCCGCAAACCACGTTGAATCTCGGTAAACAAATTAACTTGTTGATTTCGTTCCGTACAACATCGGGTTAAGTGTGGCGTCATTATACATTTTCATTTGCCGGTAAACTTTAAACCTGCGCTTTCCATTGGCGATGTCATCGATCAATTCATCGTAAGCAAGCTGCATATCGGACTTCTGTTCCATCAGAATTGCCAGCTTAGCATTGGTAGCTTTTACATGATCAGCTCCCACATCCTTCCGTTCAGTCTGTTCTTTCATGTGATAAATCTTCAGCATCAAAATGCTCATGCGGTCTAAAAGCCAGGCTGGTGTTTCCGAATTGATGCGTGTTCCGGCTCCCGCTTTGACGTGCTTGAATTCTTCCAGAAAGTAATCATCCAACTTCTCCACCATATCCGTCCGGTCTTGATTGGACTTGTCAATTCGTCGCTTGATTTTTAATGCTTCCACGGGATCTATTGTCGGGACACGAATAAGATCCTCAAGGTGCCACTGTACGGTATCAATCCAATTTTTTCCGTATAGTAGCGAATTAAAACTTTTAGAAGCGAAAGGATTTTTGATTGGTGCATCCACATCGTCGTGGGCGTGATAATCCACAATACTTTGCTGAAAAATGTTATAGCAGTCGTTAGCTTGAAGCATGTTGGTAAATTACAATGCAATTTAGCCTTTTGAAAATTAATAGTTAATGTTAATAATGCGTGAGGGAACCTAATTTGCCCATCAGCTTTTTTCAAAGATAATATACCTTAAAATGTCGTCGCATCACTTTGTAAAGGACGGACAAGAGCCCGCGCTGTTTATTCTCGACAATATTTCATTTCGAATTGTTGAATCACTGTTGGAATGGGTTCCGCTCGTCATGGTGGCGGAACGCGTTTTAGAGCAGGTCCTGCAGTGGGGGATTAAGATCGATGTTGTTATCCAAAAAGACTTTGTTATTGAAACGTTAGAGGATCTTGTAAAAGATCAAGGGCCGGTGGAAATTCTTCACAGCGGCAGCGAAGGAATCGCGGCCAACGGCCTGCGGCACCTCATTCAAAATGGCTACGAAGCTGTGAATGTATTGAGCCAGCCGAGCGAAGAAGTTTTTCGAGAAGTAGAAGGATCGGCGCGTGAGATTCAGGTTGGGATTTACACAGAGCAGGAAAAATGGTCTCTCATAACTTCAGGTAAATTTGAGAAATGGATGCCTGCAGAATCTACGATTCAGATTAGAAATGGGTCATCGCTTCAAGCAGAGAATGTTGTCGAAAAGGGAAGTTATTGGGAAACGGTGGAGGCCGGTATCGTTTCCATTCGCTCAGAATCAGCGTTTTGGATAGGGGAGCGGCCCTAAAAATGCCTTATTAAAATTTTTTTCTTGGCATAGGGGTAAATCTTTTCCCAATTGTCATAACCTCAACGCCGCAAAGCCGTAAATTTCGCTGTTCATGGAAACAAAAACAGTGTATTTGGGCGATGACCAGCTTTTATTAACGCTGCGAGCGGGGGATATAACTGCTTTTGAGATGATTTTTAAAACCTATTACCAGCCGTTGTGCAATTATGCCTATACTTTTGTGCACGACCGGGATGAGGCTGAAGAGATCGTTCAGGCCACCTTCCTTTCCGTTTGGGAAAAACGAGATAATCTCGCAATTCACACTGGCGTCAAACCCTATCTATATGCCATGGTCCGAAACGCAGCTCTCAATGTTTTGAAGCACGAAAAAATAAAACAACAACATGTGACGGTGCAACTTGCTGTAGCCGAACGAAGCACAGAGTCAGTAACACGCACTGTAATGGCCTCAGAGCTGGAGGACCGCATCTATAAAGCATTGCATAAATTACCAGAACAATGCCGCCTGGTGTTCAAGCTGAGTCGGTTCGAAGAATTAAAGTATGCGGAGATTGCAGAACAACTTAATATTTCAGTCAAGACCGTGGAGAATCAAATGGGAAAGGCACTGAAAATAATGCGTGACCAGTTGAAAGATTACCTTCCATTGTTAATAGTATTTATGAACGGATTTTTAAACTAGAATTTTGAATTACAGTGTAGATCATATTGACGACCTCATTGGAAAATACCTGGCAGGTGAAGCTGCTCAGGATGAAATTCTATTCGTAGAATCTTGGGCAAATAAAAACGATCAAAACCGAAAACACCTGCAGCAATGCAAATTGATTTTCGATAAATCTTTTGAAGCAAAGGCAATACAGGAATTCGATACCGATGCGGCTTGGATTAAATTGAAATCCAGGCTTCGTGCAAAGGAAGACACGATTGCCTTTCAACCGGCGGCATCTTCCCGATATTTTTTTTGGAAGATAGCCGCCAGTATTATCGTCATTATGGGGATCGGTTTTTTTGCTTATCAGATGATCAGCACCGACCGGAATAAATCGGTAGAAGTGGTCTCTCAGAGAGAAACCAAGTCTGACACCTTGCCAGATGGTAGTGGCGTGTTTCTTAACAAGAAAACTGAGCTGGCTTACAGCTTCGATAAGAAAGAAAAAAATCACATCGTAAAACTGAAGGGTGAAGCTTATTTTAACATCCAGCATGATGATGATAAAACCTTTATCATCGATGCTGCAGGTGTTTTTATTCGCGATATCGGTACTTCATTTAATGTAAAAGCTTATCCGGAAGACAATACCGTTGAAGTAGTTGTGGAAGAGGGAAAAGTGATGTTTTATACAGACACTGACACCGGAGTTTACTTGTCGGCCAACGGGAAAGGTATTTATAACAAAATCACAAAGAAGTTTACTATCGAACAGCCTGAAGAAAATGTGCTGGCGTACAAAACTAAATTCTTTAGCTTTAGCAATACGGATTTGCGCACGGCGGTAGATGCTCTTAACAACGTCTATGATAAGAAAATCGTGTTGGGCGAAAATGTGAAGAACTGCCGCCTGACAGTTTCGTTCAATCAAGAGAATATTGATGAAATCGCGGCGGTCATGGCCGAGACATTGGGACTTGCGCTTCAGAATTCTCCTACGGAAATCAGATTAGACGGACAAGGTTGTGAGAAGTAGTAAGCATCCCTTGCTTAGTATATTTTTGAGCGCAATACTTGTCGTGTCGTCATGCCCTATGTCATGCCTCGCCTTTGCAGACGATCCAATTCCATTATTAGAACGGACGGTAACCATTTCGCTTGAACAGGAAAGACTTGAGGTGGCATTAAAAAAAATATCCGCTCAGGCGGGATTTACGTTTTCCTATAATTCGAATATTATCGACGCAAATAAAATTGTAAGTCAGAATTTTGCCGGTAAGACTGTTCGCGAAGTTCTTGATCAGATCTTCGGCGGTTCAATTCAATACAAGGCTCGTGGCAAGTACGTCATCCTCACCAAAGCAACCGCTGACGAAGCAAAGGATCAGCGCATATTATCAGGCTATGTAGTCGATGAATCTACGGGTAAACGACTCCAAAATGTAAGCGTATATGATCCCGTTTCGCTTTCATCCACTGTAACCGATTCTTACGGATACTTCGAACTCAAAGTCGATCAGCCATCCGGAGAAGAAGTCAAACTAGCCGTTCGAAAAATGAATTATAGTGATACGGTAGTGGCCGTCACTACAGATCGCCGGGAGCTCATGAATATTCAAATGCGTGAACACGCTGATAAAGTGAACGCGCTGGCCGATAGCGTTAAACAAAAGATTAAGCGCTTTTGGCAAACCAAAGTCCGATCGCCTCAGGCTGTAAACATGGAAAATATTCAGGATACTATATACCGAAAATTTCAGTTTTCGGTTTTTCCATTTGTAGGGACCAATCATAAATTAAGTGGTAATGTCATCAACGACTATTCGGTAAATCTTTTTGGCGGCTATTCGCTTGGTGTGAAAAAGTTGGAGTTTGGTGGGATATTTAATATTGTCCGGAGTGACGTAACAGGCGCTCAATTTGCCGGTATTTTTAATGCTGTTGGCGGAAAGATGAAATTCATCCAGATGGCAGGTATCTTTAATATGAATCGCGATTCGGTAAGCGGATATCAATTCGCCGGAATGGTAAATTTAAATGGAAATTCTTCCAGCAAATTGTCTGGGGCAGGTTTACTCAATTTAACCTTGCGGGACTCACGTGGGACACACCTTGCTGGTCTTGGGAACGCTACAATAGGAAAACAAGAGGGCGCTCACGTTGCAGGGCTTTTTAATTTTTCCACCCAAGACTCTCGTGGCGCGCAGGTCGCCGGCCTCACTAACGTTACGGTTGGAAACTTTAACGGAGGACAGGTTTCCGGCTTGCTGAACTTTACCCTTAAGGAAGTGAGCGGCGCGCAGGTCTCGGGGTTCCTGAACTATGCGACCAAAATCAAAGGAGCTCAGATCGTCATAATAAACGCAACGGATAGCATAGACGGTGTTC
>DASQTN010000751.1:0-3159 GCA_035641895.1 Chryseolinea sp.
ATTAAAATTCGATCATCATCGCCTTCGGGAAGAACAATATGCTTTTTGTGTTCTTTTGCACGTTTAACAATCTGATATTGAAACATGCGGGGTGTAAGGGTACTGGTCTGAAAGGAAATAATTTTCTTTTCCAGTGATTTAACATCGACGTATTTATCGAACAGGCTAATGGCCAAAGCTATCTTCTCTTTGTTGTCGGCTGAAATTCCCGATTGAACATTGGAAATTAAGGTTGTGGTTTTAAATGTTCCCGATTCGACCTGAATGATCGGTACCACCGTCTCCAGCCCATCGATCAAATTCAAAATTGTTTGTTCTGGCTTTAGGCCGCCGGTTAACACAATGCCTGCAACTTTTGAATATTTTTTTGAAATGTTTGCCTGAAGCGCGCCAATTACAATATCACCTCGGTCACCTGGTGTAACAATGAGAGTATTCTTGTGTAATCGGCTCAAACAATTGTGCAATTGCATTGCCCCGACGATAGAATTGTCGACCGGATTTGACAACAAATTTTCACCAAACAAAACCTTTCCTCCAACCGTCCTCAAAATTTCCTTCATGGTCGGATTTTCCAAATCCTTATTTCTTGGAATAGAGGTTATTATTATTTCTGAAGGCAACGCCTTGCCAAGTTGCGTACGAATGACCCCCTCCTTTTCGGGGTCTATCTTATTTGCTAACACTGTAAGAACATGAACACCATCATCTATAAAACCTTTTGTTGCCGACAACGCCGTATCCACAATTTCTTCAGCGGACTTTCCATCGCCTTTAACAACAATTACCACAGGTATACCCAGGTTTTTGGCAATTGAGATATTTCCAAGAAAGTCAACATTTGCATTAATCGCTTTAAAATCGGTTCCTTCAACAACAACAAAATCGTAACGTTCCTGTAGGTGCTTGAAGCGTTGAATGATTGTGTCAATGATAAAAGCATTTTTCCCTGCATTGAGATACCGTAGCACCTCATTACGGGTGAAAACGAACATGTCCTCATACGCCATCCCAAGATTAAAGTGGCTGTTAATCGTTTCAATATGGTTGTCTTTTTCAGCACTCTCACTGCTGATAATGGGTTTGAAGAACGCTATTTTAGCCATTTTCCCAGCTAATAAGTTGACTACGCCTAAAGCAATAACTGATTTGCCAGAATAGGCTTCGATAGTAGAAATGTAAATTGCGTTAGTCATAGGCGAAAAGAGCTTTTTTAATATATCAGAAATCTTTCGGGTTTAAGGGCGTTATCCAGGGTAATCTATGCACATCTCTAAAATTATATGATAATAGTCATCCTAGGTCAATTTCCCGAAAGACATTTCAAGGGAAGCCATTTTTTTAGCGTCTATTGTTGAGATCGGATTAGTCACAGGAGTGACGAATGGCTATGGAAAAGGTAGTCAGAAAGCCCTTGGCTAGTCCATGCCACCACACATTGACGACTATAAACAACGGGTCTATTTCCCGATCTAGCTGGTCATCAACGGGTAATGCAAGAGTTGATACAAATTATTGAAGCAATATTTTTGTAAAGCGAACCTTATGTGCAGGATTGAATGTGCGATAAGCCGTAAAAGCGCAGATAAGCATAATAATTTTAGCCCAGGAATAAGGATTAGAATAAATAAGTTCTTTATTTTGGGATAACCTAAAATGATAATTTCACTATCCCGGTATTGCATTATACCATTGTAAGAGTTGATCATTAAACTAAACTAAAAAATGAAAAAGATACTACTCGTTCTATTATTGGGTTCATTAACACTATCCTGCCAAAAGAGCAAAGAGAATTCGGAGGATCAGGCTGCTGCGCCAGACTCGACAACTTTTACCAACGAACGTAATACCTTCTTTAGTAATTTACTTGCGCCCACAGAGGCAGCTGCGCAACTTCAGGCAACTGGCGCAGAATTCAATGCGAGCCTCATGCACGATCCGAAAAAATCATCGCAGTACACCTCAGATCAGGTTAAAGCTGCTGCAAACATGGGGATTTACCTTGCGGATCTTAATTACAGCGTTGCCTACGAACAAACTGCAAATACCAAAGCACACTTTACGGCTGCACATGAACTGAGTAAGGCCATAGGCCTCGAACAAGGAACGTTGGATTTTCTGGCGCAAAGATATAATGACAATATCGCCCATAATGACTCAGTTAAAAGTGTGATGAGGGATTTGTTGACGAAGTCTACACAAGGCTTGCAAGGCACCGAACGCGAAAAATTTGCTGGAATTGCCATGGCAGGTTACCAGATTGAGAATCTTCACCTTGCACTTGGCGTAATTGACGCCTATCCTGATGATATGCTTCCCAGTGATGCACGAACTGTAATCCTGGTCCCGATATATAAAATGGTTCTCGGCCAGAAGGAAAACATTCAAACCATTTATGACTTTCTAAAGAGCTACAGCAATCCAGAAAACCCTAACCACCAGTATTACAGCACTGCGTTCGAAGAGTTAATTGGCGTTTACAACAGACTCAATGCCGATGAAAGAATTGCTAAAAATCAGGGCATCGAGCTAATGAATGATGCTGTAATGAAAGAACTGAACCAGAAGGTTGACGCTATCAGAAACAAGGTTACAAGCGCTGAATAAATTTCGGCATACCCATCTTTCAGACAGTCTTTTTAACAATTTTCTTAAGACAGCTCCGTAACTGGGCTGTCTTTTATTTTAGCCAGAGTCTACCGGCAAGGGCATGCTATTTGTATTCAGGCTCATTTATCTTAGACTAACGACGCATCATTTTAAAGATTTATATTTCTTAATTTGTTGACTCAAACAGGTCATCATGAGCAATTGTCATCGTAGAAATTTTGGCGGCTGTTCAGCCTTTTATCTTTGCATTTTCTTACTGATTGGATGCGGAACCAAAAAAAGCGACGGTGACCTGAACAAAGATGTAAACGATGCAGCAGTCGTCAGGGATGATGTTTTGAAATCGTTGCGTTCTTCGCGAATACCTGATCAGCTTCGATTCAGTAGAGAGGCAATTGATAACGGTTTATTGAACGACGTCGATCGCACCAATCATTATCTTAAGGCGGGTAATAAGGGGGCTGCTGCCGCTAATCTTGGTGTCTATATGTCCGACTTATCATGTTTGATTACGCATGGCAAACGTGATCAAGCCAACCGTTATTTTCA
>DASQTN010000752.1:0-4879 GCA_035641895.1 Chryseolinea sp.
GAAATGCCATTTCAGGCATAACTTTCTTTTCCCACGTTTTCTTGTCTAGTAACGAAGGCTCTGGAAAGACATGACAACTTCCACAGTATTGTCGAGCTAATCGTACATCCTTTTGCTGTTGATTTTCACAAGAGAGAATAGACAGAAAAATGATAATAAGCGCGAAAAAAAAAATCTTCATGAAGGGTCAGAGATCAAAATGAATTGGTAAAACAATAGGCGAGGATATTAGCGCCCATGCGAAGAGCTTGCTGTCTTTTTTCTTCAGGGTCATTGTGGATACGCTGATCTTCCCATCCATTTCCCAAATCACATTCGAACGTATAAAAAACTACCAACCGCCCTTGGTACACAAGTCCCAGTCCCTGAGGAGGTTTAGCGTCGTGCTCATGGATTTTTGGTAAACCATTCGGAAAGTCAAATTTCTGGTGATAAATGGGATGATCAAACGGAAGTTCAATAAGTTCAAGCTCGGGAAATACTTTCTTCAATTCGAGCCGAATAAACTTATCCAGTCCATAATTGTCGTCTATGTGCAAAAAACCACCGCCGAGGAGATACTTCCGCAAATTAGCGGCGTCAGTATCTGAAAAAACCACGTTGCCGTGGCCAGTCATATATACATAAGGATAAAGAAATAAATCGCGGCTTCCCACTTCAACAATGTCCTCTTCTGGGGCGATAGATGTTCCAACTTCCTCATTTGCAAATTTTATGAGATTTGGTAGCGACGTTTTATTGGCATACCAGTCACCGCCACCATTGTATTTCAGCTTCGCAATTTTTATGGGTAATTGTCCATGGACGGCAGTGTATACCACTAAAATGGCAATACAAAGAGCAAATCGCATTTGAAAGGTTACCATAGGTGCTAATAAAGGACTAAAAAACAACAAAAACTCTTTGCCCTTTGAACTTCGGTCAAAAAGGCTTGTCAAAGGGTCAATTTAAAAACAGAAACAAATATTCGCATGAAATTATCTAATCCTATTGCAAAAATTGTCACGCTTGCGCTGATCGCGTCCATTGGCCTTGTTTCTTCTTGTAAGGAGGACGAGGAACGATTGACCGCTAGTGACTCCCAGGATATCACTGAGGAAGCCATAACAGATGCTTACTTTCAGGATGCCGACGATATTGGCGGCGTGGCGATTGAGTCTCCATCAGATGGTGAGTATAACGGAGGAAGAATGTCTAGTGCCATCACAATTTCTGATGACCGTTGCCATTGCGCTATCGTCACCCTTGAATCAAACGGCACAATTGAAGCCCCACAGGGTATCATTACGGTTGATTTCGGCGCCGGTTGTATTGACGCTAAGTTGAATGTGAGAAAGGGTAAGCTGAAGTTTGCCTACAACGGAAAGCGTTTTTACCCGGAGTCAACGGTTGTGATGACGACCGATAATTACAGTATTAACGATATAAAGCTTGAAGGAACCCGCACTTTAACCAACGTGCAGGGCAGCACAAATGATGCGCCCAAGTTTAACGTAGTTCTGGCAAATGGAAAAGCAATCTTCCCCGACGGTTCATTTGCAGTTCGCGAATCTGACATCACACTTGAATGGATCAGGGCAGCAAACCCCTCTAATGACTATTTACTTATCGATCAGGCAAGTACGGCTAGTGGAATAACCAGAGGAGGCAGATCTTATTCCGTTTCACTAACAGAAGGCCTCAAATACAAACGCTTTTGTGGCCTTGCTGTTGAAGGTGTCAAAAAATATATTATTGACGAAGAAAAAGAAATTGTCATTGACTACGGCAATGGAGAATGTGATAAAGCGGTTACTATAACCGTTAATGGTGTGACCCACAATATCAATGTCAACTAAGAACTATTAGTTGGTTGTCTTATAAGGCCTGGAGAAATCCGGGCCTTATTATTTTATAAGGGCTTGAGATTGTTGCCGGCTATGCATTACTTGCAGCATCAATTTTAACGTCGATTATGAAGCAGTACCTTGATCTGATGCATGAAATCCTGCAAAAGGGTGCAAAAAAAACGGATCGCACTGGAACGGGCACACTTTCTGTGTTTGGAAGGCAATTAAGGTTCGATTTGTCGGAGGGCTTTCCCTTGGTGACAACAAAAAAGCTTCACTTACGCTCTATTATATATGAGTTGCTGTGGTTTTTGAAAGGCGATACAAACATCAAGTATTTAAAAGATAATGGGGTCACGATTTGGGACGAATGGGCTGATGAAAATGGCGAGCTAGGCCCCGTATACGGGCATCAGTGGAGAAGCTGGCCCGCTCCAGGCGGGAAATCAATCGATCAGATTTCGCAGGTAATAGCTCAACTCAAGCAAAAACCAGATTCCAGGAGACATATTGTAACAGCCTGGAATCCAGCCGAAGTAGATAGAATGGCCCTGCCACCATGCCACGCATTGTTTCAATTTTATGTGGCCGAAGGAAGGTTATCTTGTCAGCTTTATCAACGTAGTGCGGATTACTTTCTGGGAGTGCCATTTAACATCGCATCATATGCATTGTTAACCGTCATGTTTGCCCAGCAATGTGATCTATTGCCCGGAGATTTTGTGTGGACGGGTGGAGATGTACATTTGTATTTAAATCATCTCGATCAAGCGAAGCAGCAACTGGAGCGGGCTCCTTTTGCTTTACCACAATTGAACATAAGACGCAAGCCCGAATCAATTTTTGATTATGAGTACAACGATTTTGAAATACTAAATTATCAGGCGCATCCTTCTATCAAGGCCCCGATTGCTGTATAAATTTTGAGCGTGCTAGTGTGAAAGTTGATAAGACTTTTTAAGCAACTATTCCATCTTTCGTGTAACAATTAAATCTTTTTGTCGACAGATTGCGTATCAAAGTCGTAAGACCGGAAAACTGTGAGAAGGTAAAAGTAGAAATTGAGATCCGTTCGTTACACGCGATTGTTGATTTTGAAAGTCTGTAACATTTATAGTTTTTCAGAGTCTAGGCTAGATAAAACAATGTTTAAGTTCCAGTACACCTCGTTGATATCCAATATGAAATCCATTTTTACTGTTATGTTTTTCCTGGCAGCGCACGTCATGAGCGTTGCTCAGATTGACACACTAAAACAGCAACAACTAACGCCTCCCTCGGCTGACAAGTGGTCGCTGAAAGAATGTGTGGATTATGCGCTTGCGAACAACCTCACGATACAACGGAGTAACTATAACGTTGAAACAAGTGAGGTCGATTTGCGGCAGGCGAAATTTTCGCGATTGCCGACTTTTAATGGAAGCATAGGATATGGGTACAGTTGGGGCCGTGGTCTTGATCCTACGACAAACAACTTCGTTTCGCAAGAGATCAGGTCATCCAGCATCGCGGGAAATGCCTCGTTACCGATTTACAATGGTATGCGCATTCATAACATCGTTAAACAGAATCAGCGAGCACTTTCTGCTTCTGAATATGACCTGGCCAAAGCAAAAAATGACCTCATTCTCAACGTTGCTAACTTGTTTATTACGGTAGTTTTCAATCGCGAAAATATTGATAACGCAAAATTTCAGTTGGCGTCAAGTCAACAGCAGTTGGAACGAACTAGAAAACAGGTTGCTGCAGGATCACTGCCGAAATCTGAAGAGCTGAATCTGGATGCCCAGGTTGCCACCAACGAAGTGACGCTTGTTCAGCAGGAAAACGCATTGGCGTTGTCTCTGCTGCAGCTAAAGCAAGCCTTGCAAATCCCGGCGTCACAGGGCTTTGATATCGAAATTCCGCAGGTTGATCCCGAAGATCTAGTAATCGATCAGACGCGTGATGAAATTTTTCAAATTGCTAAAGAGACCCTTCCCGAAATAAAGAGCGCAGAAATGAGGATTCAAGGATCCAGCTATGCAGTGAAAGCGGCGCGCGGAAATTTATATCCAAGACTAAGTTTGACGGCCGGCGTAAACACGAATTATTCGAGCCTGCAGGAGTCGGAGTTCTATCCGGATGGGAATTTTAGATTCCCGGACAATGGAGAAAGACCCCCACTGGCATACGTCAATAAAAACTTAAGCGAAGGTGTCTATGCGATTGAGCCGACTGGTAGTTTTAGGAATACCAACCTATGGGATGACCAGTTTAAGAACAATATCTACCGTACACTAGGCCTACAGTTATCCATTCCGATTCTGAATGGTTACAATGCCCGTGCAAATCTTCAGCGGTCGGTCATTCAAAATCAACAAGCTAAAATTGATGCCGAGCAAACCTCACAGACACTGCGGCAAAATGTTGAAACGGCATATAACGAAGCATTGGCAGCATCTAAAACCTACAACTCTTCGCTGCGCTTGGTGCAAGCCCGTGAGGAATCATTTCGGATGATGGAGCAACGCTATGAAGCCGGGGCAGCTACTTCCTTTGAATACCAGGTCTCCCAGAATGATTTATATCAGGCAAGAACAGATCTCACCCGGGCGAAATACGATTTCATCTTTAAGAAAAAAGTGCTCGATTTTTACCAAGGCAAATCCCTCGACTATTAATAAACCACGCAAATGGCAAAACAAAGACAAAAGTCAAACAAATTGATTTATTGGCTCATCGGAGCCGTGGCTGTGCTGTTGATTTTCATAATGGTTGGAAGATCAGCCGGATGGATTGGTAAGCCAAAGGAAATAGAAGTTGAACTTGCTAAAGCAAAGCGTGTAACGATAATTGAAAAAGTGAGCGCTTCAGGAACCGTTCAGCCAGTAACGGAAGTTAAGATTGCGCCGGAAGTTTCAGGGGAAATAATAGACCTTTTGATTGAGGAAGGAGACTCGGTAAAGCAGGGCGAAACGCTGGTTAAGATACGGCCGGATACCTGGCAGAGTCGGTTGGAACAGGCGGAGGCAGGACTCAGCCAACAACGGGCAAATCTTGAACAGTCC
>DASQTN010000753.1:0-4049 GCA_035641895.1 Chryseolinea sp.
AGTACTCTATGTTATGATCGAGGTAGGGTAACAGGCCGATCTCGCCTGCCCCACAATTGTTTCCATTGAAAAGCTGGTGATTAATGATGATACCCGCACCTAAGCCTGTACCAGCCGAAACGCCAACTATGTGTTTCAATCCCTTCGCCAGGCCAAAATGATATTCACCAAAGGCAAAACAGTTAACATCGTTATTCACACATACAGGGATTCCGAATTCATCTTCAAGGATATCTTTCAATGGGACGCGTTGCCAGGAAGGAATGTTGGTTACATTGTATACGATTCCTTTTTCCACATCTACCACAGAAGGTACACCTATACCAATACCTTTTACATCGGCAATAACCAGCGGCCGTATGAATTCTATGACTTGCGTCAACGTTTCGCCAAGTGATCCGACAGATCGAAGCAATTCTTTCCGTTGATTGAAGATATTGCCTTCGCTTTCAATTCCGGCCCGTATGTTCGTGCCTCCCAGGTCAACTCCTATTGTCATCATTTTCGTATAACGCGATTTAGAGATTATTTTCTTTTTTTAGTTTAATTGATTATCAACCGAGGCCGTACTACTTGATTTGCCCGCTCCATCAAAGCTTTTGAGTAAGACCTTGCCGGAAACCTCGACAGGACCATTGTATTCAGTTGAAGTAATTGACGGTTCTCTTCCATCAGTAGTGTACCTGATAATCAACCCCGGCAATTCGCTGTTTGCTTTTAGCATACCATTTTCAACGATGGCGCCAGGTGGAGGAATCCGATAGTTATAGCCTCCGTTGAGATAGCTCAATCTAGGCAATTCTTTTTTTGCCAATGTATTGGCAAACCCGTTCCACTCTTGCTGAACACGCGACTCTCGTTCAACTTTCCCATTGATCGTCTCCCATTTACGCTCCGGAGCCCAGGCACTTTCAGCAAAGCCAATGAGTTTTGGAAGCATGTAGTATTCCAGCATTTCCCTGCCTTTAATGGTTTCACTCCAGATCTGTGCCTCGATGCCCAGAATATTTTGTCTGGCTTCGGGTTTTAAATGCTCGACAATAATTTTGCTTTTTGCCCCAGCGGTCATGTTACCGGTTTCAAGATCCAAATTTTGACCGAGGGCATTTTTGTTAGTAGTCTTGAACATATCGAACGGCGCAAATGTCCATGCATCACGCGTATCGACAAATCCAGCCCAATATAATCCCGGCTCTTTAGGATCTTTGCTGTAGGCGAGGTCGAAATAAAAATTTGACACATTGCAAAGCACAACGTTATAGCCCGCATTCGCCAGCCGATAACCGAGATCGGGGTAATCAAAAATATTGTTCCAGATGTAGGGGACCACTTTCTTATTGGCGAATTCAGGATTCGGCGTATAGGGGCCCTGTGGTGTTTTCATCAGTGCGACTTCCTCCCAGCCATGAATCTCAAGATTTCTCTTTTCCAATCGTTTAATCAACTCACGGAAAAAGTAAGACTGTAAATTTTTAGGATCCCTGATCTCAGGATGTTGCTTCATAAGTTCAGCGGCCTGTGGAGACTTTGTCCAGGCACCTTCCGGCACTTCATCTCCACCCGTGTGAAACACATCCAGCTTTAACCCTGCTTCAGCGTACATCTCCGTGATTTCGTCTACTACCTTCTCATAAAAATGAAATACCGATTCGCGTGCAACACTGACGACATTGTCCTTGTACCCTTGAGCTGACAAGTACACGGAAGAGTCATTTGGATCGATCAAGCGGTATTCATTTGCCTCGGTTTCTTTTCCCTCTTTCATCAACCGCTCGTAGCGGGCTTCCATAGCTTTGATGGCGGCGCGAGCGTGCCCGGGAAAATTCACCTCTGGAATTACTTTGATATGACGCTCATTCGCATATTTAAGAATTTCAATAAAATCTTTTCTCGAATAATATCCATGGCCAAATTTATTTTCTGCCTTGGCGAAAGGACCGGACCCATAAGCAGGGTGAAGCACTGCCGTTTCTTTCCCGGAAGTATGTTTCCGTTGTGCACCCACCTCCGTGAGTTCAGGAAGATCTTGAATCTCCAATCGCCACCCTTCGTCTTCGGTGGTATAAAACAGGAAGCGGTTTATTTTATAGAAAGAAAGCAGATCCAGCACCCGAAGGATCGTCTCCTTGGTTTGAAAGTTTCGACTCACATCAAGATGAAGGCCTCTGAAACCAAATCTGGGAGCATCATTTATCTTAACAAGCGGCAGCGAAAACGAAGATGACTTGTTTTGATAAGCGTCGATTGGAATCAATGACCGAAGGCTCTGAATGCCGTAGAATACACCCGCCGCATCACTTCCCGTGATACGAACGCCATTTTCTGCAACCTCCACACTGTATGCTTCCTTTTGATTCGTGTTTCCTCTTTTAACGATCTGTAATGAGATTGAATTTTTTGCGGACGCAGTGGTTACGGTTTTGAATTCCTGACCTGTAATGTCCTTGAGATAAGATGCAAGATATTTTGCTTCATTTTCGAGGCCGCTTTGAAATTGGATCTCCATGTCAGGAGTGACATTCCATGCCCCCGAAGCGGTCGTCAATTTTATTGGAGAAGGAATAATTCTTACCGCGGAATCTGAAACCCCGGAAATGTTAAGATTATTGTTGTAAGTCCATTCCGTTGTTGGGATCGGATCTTCATCTGCAGCATTCCGATTGATTTGATCTGCATCTGCAAACGAGCTCCACTCGTAGTCACTTACTTCGACAATTTCCTTTTCCAATCCAGCATCGTCATAAAAAACAAAATACAATCCCAGAGGTCGATCGGTTTCTTTGATAACAGCTTCTACACCGCGATAATTGATGGTCACAGAATTTCCGGGCTGAAGCGAAAAATTTTCGCCAGGCACAAGCTTGTACCAGTCACCATTAATATGTTGCAGTGTTGCCGGTTGAGGTGTCTCAGGTGAAAGTAACTGCCTTGGAGCCATGTTGAAAAACAACGTCCAATTTTTATTGGTGAGTAAAAGATCTCCGTTATTTACCAGTTCAAATTTCGCATCGAAGACATCAGCCTTGTCGGTGAAGTTGGTTATCAAAGTCCAACGAACGGCGATACTTTCCGGTGACAGCGTGTTTTCTTGTGTCGATGAACAGCCAATTGCAATGATCATCAAACCGATTAAGGAGTTGATTTTATGCATGTGAACGCATCTTGCAAGATTGAATAATATCTTTCCCTGAAAACTCATAGTTTAATAAAGATCCTTTTTTTGTAAAGAAAATTTGCAATAGCAAAATTGATACATACGAAAATGATTGCGTAAAGCATGCTCACCAATTTTGCAGAAAAGCCAGCCTCCGTCAATGCCGACATGAAGTGCACGTTAAGGGACGCCGATCCAAAAGGAACCGCATAAAAAAGCAATGAGATCACGTCCGATATAAAATAAATCGCGATAGCATTTGCCCCAAAAATGACTCCGGGTTTAGTGCCCGCTGTATGATTTTTAATATCAACAATGTAGTAAAAGGTACCTAGTGTGAGCGACGCCAGGCCTGACGTCACCAATACATATGAGCTGCTCCAAAGGTTTTTATTGACCGGAAACGACAGATTCCACAAATAACCAAGAGCAACGGCCGCAAATCCCGCAACCATCAGCAGAATTGATTTTTCAGTTGGCGTGCGCTTGCTCAGCAGCAGATGTCCAGCGAGTAACCCGGTGATACCGCTGACAATGGAAGGGAAGGTGCTAAGAATTCCTTCGGGATCCCACGTTCCCTGCCAAAGTCGTCCAGGAAGCAGAACACTATCCACCCAAGCTGCGAGGTTTACCCCTTTATCTAACTTCACCTCGCCTACCCCTGGCGTTGGTATTAACGTCATTACGAGCCAATACACTACAAGTATGATTCCGCCAAGCCACGCTTGAGATTTGAACGATGTGTTTAGGAAGACAAAAGAACAAACGAGAAATACGATTGATATTCGTTGCAACACGCCTGTAATTCTGATATTCTCAAAATCAAAACGGGGAAGCAGACTTAAAAAAACGCCTACCGCAAAAATCTTCAGAGCACGAACGATTATCTTTTTAT
>DASQTN010000754.1:0-3104 GCA_035641895.1 Chryseolinea sp.
CCACCCGGTACGTTGTTCCAGATAATGATATGGGTCGGTTTGCAGCAGTGTACCGCAGGAGCGATGATCCAGCGCCATTGAGCAGAGTGCCCGACGAAGATGCCAATGCATTCAATACAAAAGATTGGCCGCTGAAGCCAGGGGGGTTCGGGTTCACATCTACCGTTGATGATTATATGCGTTTTGCACGCATGCTCGTGAACGAAGGCACATTGAATAACACGACTATCCTAAAAGAAGAAACTGTAAAATTAATGGCTACAAATCATTTGTCCGACAGCGTAAAGGAACGGATGTGGCTTCCAGGAAAAGGTCAGGTTGGCTTCGGGATTGATTTTGCCGTACGTGTTCGTCCGCCGGCTAATAACGAAGAAAACAATGGTGTTGTGGGCGAATTTTTTTGGGATGGTGCCGCAAGCACTTTGTTTTGGGTCGATCCTAAAAATGAATTGACCGCTGTCTTATTCGTTCAGATTATGCCTTTTGATGGTTCATTGCATAAGAGTTTCCGAGACGCAGTCTATGGTGCATATAGCCCGGAGGTTATGGCAAGGCATTAGCGCAACTGAGCCTAGCGGGAATGGCAGAAACATTGTGCGACATTTCGTAAACCTTGACGATCGGTGCATTTGTTTTATCCGATCAATCGAGCTCAGGAAAATCCTGTGCACAGAATTTCGTAAATAGTGGTATTGCATCCTGTATTCATTTAACAACTAAGGTGCAGCATATTCCTCTAAAGCACCCCACGAACCTTAACGTTACAACCCTACGTATAAATTTAAAGCCATAATAAAGACCTCACGCTTTTTCTTAACTTTAGATTTCACGTTACAATCAGCCTTTTATGAAAACCCTATCTTCTGCTATTAACCATCCTGTTAAGGAAAACGGAAAATCTTCAACTCGCCCTAAGATTTATAATTGGCTTAAAATCGCAACGGCTTTGCTGGTAGCTACCAGTTTACTACCTGTCGTGAGCTATGCTCAAAAAAAGAAATCTGCCAAAAGCGCGCCCATGGTAGCGGAAGCTATTTATCGCGGCGCTGATGCGGGAAAGTATATGCGGAATTGGTGGCTATTGGGCCCGGCTATTGCCGTGACAGATTCCACAAAACAAGCAGACCTTGAAGTCCAACAACAATTTTTTGAAGCGGCAACTCTCGGAGTATCGCTTCCAGCATCGTTCAAGGAAGCAGGTCCCGTAACTGTTAATGGGAAAGATCTCCGCTGGCTTTTCTATTCTTCTAAAAAAGACATTATTGACTTTGACAGCGTTTTCAAAAAAGACTTCGCTATCGCGTACGCCGCTGCCGAGATCATCGCGGATTCATCGTACGAGGCTTTTCTCGGTATTGGAAGTGATGACGCAGTAAAAGTATGGCATAACGGCAAACTCGTTCATAAAAATTGGATCCCAAGGGGTATAAACCCTGACGACGATATGGTTTCCATTCCTTTAGTAAAAGGTAACAACCAAATCATCATCGCAGTACAGGATATTCAGGGAGGCTGGGGCTTTATGGCTCGTTTTCTCGGTAAGGCCGAACTCTCGGAGAGATTGGTCAAAGAAGCAGGACAAGGCGATCTTGATGAAGTAAATTTGCTGTTAAACGCGGGCGCCGACGTTAACAAAAAGAACGCAGAAGGTTTATCTCCCATGGATGCCGCCCGGCTATCTGGGCGCGCCGAAATCGTAACACTTTTACAAGAAAAAGGTGGTAAACAGGATGCCCTACCTCCACCTGAAAGACTTGTCGATGGTTTGTATAGTTCGACTACAACAAAGGGTGCGCCAGGTGTTGCTGTCTTAGTTTCTCAGGATGGAAAAGTGCTCTATAAAAAAGCTTTTGGTTTTGCCGACCTGGAAAAAAAGGAAAAGGTTTCGCCCGAAACAAAATTCAGGATCGGTTCAATCACAAAACAATTCACCGCGGCTGCAATCCTGAAACTTCAGGAGGAAAAGAAGTTGTCCGTAACAGACAAACTTTCTAAATACTTTCCTGATTTTCCAAGAGGCGAAGAGGTAACCTTATATCATCTGATCACCCATACTTCAGGCATTCATAGCTATACCGGGAAAAATGAATTCCTGCAAAAAGTCACCTCTCCAATCACAAACGACTCACTGCTAAACTTTTTTAAAAACGATCCCTACGACTTCAATCCTGGCGAGCAATATCGTTACAATAACTCGGGATACTTTTTATTGGGGTACATCATCGAAAAAGTTTCAGGGAAAAGTTATTCTCAATATTTAAAAGCTACCTTTTTTGAGCCTCTTAAAATGACCAATACCGGTGTCCATACCTCAGCCCTCACGTTAAAAAATGAGGCCAAGGGTTACATGAAACCTGGTGGCAAATATGAGCGGGCATTGAATTGGGATATGTCATGGGCAGGCGCCGCAGGTGCGTTATACTCTACCGTTGGTGATCTGTTCCTTTGGAACGAAGCATTGTATAATGGAAAAGTATTGAACGACAAAAGCTTTGCCGACGCTTTAACTTCAGTGAAATTAAATAATGGGAAAATTCCGCCTGATGGAGAATACGGCTATGGGCTCGGGTTGAGAAAATACAGGGATCTGGCCGTTGTAGAACATGGTGGCGGATTGCATGGATTTATTTCACAACTTTCGCGGTTTCCTCAAGAAAAATTTACGGTTGTCATTTTGACTAACCTTTCACCGCCAGAAGTAAATATGAGTGCGAGCACAGTCGCCCAGTTCTACCTGTGGGAAAAAATGGCGCAGCAACCATCCTTTTCCGCTCAGTCGTATGCGGCACAAGATGTGAAACAATACGAAGGTCGATATGATTTCAGGAACGGAGCCGTGATGACGATTACCTCTGAAAAGAACGAGCTGTCTGCTCAACTCTCAGGACAACCTAAATTTCCAATTTTTGCGTCGGGACCAGATGAATTCTTTTGGAAAGTTGTAGATGCAAGAATAAAATTTAACAAAAATGAAAAAGGCGAAGTTACAGGTGGACATTTTACTCAAAATGGTAATGAGATCGATGTACCAAAAATGAAGGAGGAGAAAATTGTCTTGGTCGATCCATCATTGTATAAAAATTATACTGGCAAATATGACTATG
>DASQTN010000755.1:0-3711 GCA_035641895.1 Chryseolinea sp.
ACAGGTTATGTTCTTTCTCCATGAGCATCATTTCAGTCCACTCACGAGCCCAAACACCTTCACGGTAAGGTCTTCCATTACCGCGGTATGTATCATCGATGGTTTCATCATCAGGATTCTGAATCTTGTAAATCGATCCCTGGAATAATCTCAGCAAAATAGCATCTGCAAAATTTTTGTTTTGTGCAGTGTTCATTCTGTTGAACCAAACTGCTTTAGGAATATTGTTCCGGAACAGTTTTTCCAAATCCTTGTATTTAAACCATCCAAGAGATAAGTCAATTCCAGTATTTGTTTTCGAACCTGGAACAAGTATCTCAACACCTTGAATATCGTAATACAACCTTGACCTTCTTCTGTCAAAAATAATATCCTCCATCAGGTGAAGCGTACTCATATCCATGACTGCATATTCCAGACCGCTGCCTTGATTGGTTACAGCCCAATTGTCGACTGCATCTTCGCTTGGTGTAACGCCCTGGCTATCCTGAACAGCACGATAATTCCTGCCGTTATGGGTCACTATATCGTCCGTATAAAAAGCTTGTGTCGGAGTCCAGGCGGTATAAATCTGTGCCTGCTCAGCGACCAATCTACCCAAAAAATCTTCCTTGGAAAGTTTTGTCGTAAGCGAGTCGTTCTGATATACATCTGTTATTTCTCCGGATTTCACTGCATCAACAATGAGCTTGCTGATTTCACCATTCTTTGCAAAAAACCCTTTGTTTTGTTTTTCACGCAAGTCGATGTTTCTCCACACTCTGACTTTGTAATGTTGCTCATACACAGGGATCGGGTTAAGAGAGTTCGGATTGTATTGAACCTCTAAGTCCTGTATTTCCTGTGCCATTACTCCGCTCATGGCAGAGGAAAGTAATGCTATGAATAGTGACTTTTTCATGATTCTAATTAATTTGAACGGTGATGATACCGCTTGAACCTTTAGGGATTACTTTTTCTTCTTCGTCCTTGTAAGTTCTACGCGAAACGTCTTTAATATCAATTATAATTCTATCGCCAGGTCTCGCTTGGTTAGTCCAAGCGCGCAAATCGGGATTTTCATTAGTAGCATTCATTCTTTGAACGCCCGCCGTTCCACGGCCCAAAATAACTTCAGCTCTTTTAATTCTATAGCGAGCGTCTTTCGGCACTTCGTCCTTGAAATTTGCATCAGGCTCCGCCACGATACGAAGCGCTCCCAGCTGATTTGCGCGAATACCCTGCCTCAGGTCCACCGGATTGTTTCCAACGTAAGCTACATATCGCGGATCTGGAACGTTTTTCACATCGAAACCTTGAGTTCCTATCGCAGTTCCGGCATTGCTAACAGACACCGTAATTTTTCTTTGCTTTGGAATAATCGTTACACGGCCAGGCTTATCTCCTTTAATGATTTCAGCAGAACCTCCAGCTCCAAAAGTAGGATTGTAGGCTGTACCTAATGCTGGTACTTCGATATTCACTGTATTACCACAGTTCATATATAATGTCGGAGCGTTACCAGTTGTTACCTTAATAGTAGGTTGGGCCACTTCGTATTCGATGGTCTCCTCAAAAGTTTTATCATTCATTTTGATAACCGCCTTGAAGGATTTCTTAGCGAAACCTTGTGCGTTATAACCACCACCGGCGGCAGTGAATTCAACCTTACCCATCTTTACGCCAGTCTTGTCTTCAATGACCTGGAGTTTTGTACCGTCTTTGTAAAACTCAGGAAGGATAGCTGTCGAAGAACCAGTCAAAAACATTTGTGCTTCGTACTTGGCGCCAGCAGCGACCACTGAAGATTTAGCTCTTACCATGGGAACGAATTGATCGAAACTCATTCGATTAACACCGGCATCCGCACGAAGTTTTTCTAATGCTCGTGCTTCATATTCGAGAATCTCTGTTTGCGTTTGCGTTACAGACGCAAGGGCAGCGATTGCAGGCGTGTTTTCAAAGGTAAACGTTAAGTAATCTTTGCGAACATGGTCTTCATCATTTGCAAATAACTTAAGTTCTTTTGGAGGCTTTGCCAGCTTGTCGAAATCTTTTATGCCAGACAATGCAGATAATTGTGCTACATAGTCAGTTAATAGTTTTTCGTACTTTTTACCTTTTTGCTCCTTTGATTTTACATCCATCATCATCGTAGCCACTTTCGAGCTATGATCATTGATTACAGATTCATTGATTTCTGCAGCTCCTGATGTCGCAAGCATATCCTTTTTAAGTTGGTCAATGCTTTCGAGGGTGCTCTTCGTTAAATCTCTTACTTTTTGAGCGTTCGTCTTAGCAGTTACAACTGAAGGTGTCTGGCTTTCACCGGCTTCCTTAATGATGTTCGCTAAAGTCTCATCGCTTTTCTTTTTTCCGTCCTCTATAAGTGCGGTCAGCGTTTCATTGATGATGGCAAATTTCTCGAGTACGGCATTACTTACCTGTAAGGCGAGCAGCGCCGTAAGCACGAGATACATCATGCCTATCATTTTTTGACGCGGGGTTTCTTTTCCACTTGCCATTTTAGAATTCTTTTGTTTTAAACGTTAAAAACGTTGATTAATTATGCGTTTTGTCCGCCACCTTTCATGGCTGTGAGCATGCTGCCATACACCTTATTCAACGACGTCAGATTATCTGTGAGCTTACCCAATTCGTTAGTAAACTTAGTTGTATTGTCGCCAACTTTAGATAATCCATTCATAGCACCAGTCAAGCTTTCATAGAACTTGTTCATGTTCTTAACATGGCTATCCGCGTCTTTCAATTCCATTTCATAAACAGAATTTAAGGCAGCGAGATTTTTTGTGACTTTTTGTACTTGTGAATGATATTCTCCTGCATCCTTTGATGCGTCAGACATACTAGACACAGCCTTAATTGCCACGTCGTATGATTTATTCATTTCTAAAAGCTGTGTTGATGCTTTTTTAACGTTTCCAGCATAGTCATTGGTCGCAAGGGCTGCATCGGAAATGTTTGTCATTTTCTTTGCAGACTCTGCCAGGTTGTTTAACCCTTTCCCTAAGCTGTCTAAAAGCTCCGGTCCAATTTTGGCCTTTTCCAACGATACGTCTAGTTGTTGGGTTAAGGAAACACCAGGTTTGTTGGAGATACGGGTTGGCACTGCAGGAGCTTCGTAATCTTCACCAAGTTCAGGATAAACTTTTGACCAATCCGGTTCTTGATGAGGTGGTTCAAAAGCACTTAGGAAAAATATGATCGCTTCAGTTGTTAGTCCAATAAACAGCATTTGGTCAGCACCCTCGTAGTGGAGAATCTTGAATAAAGCACCAATAATTACGACTGCCGCACCAATACCATAAACTTTTGGCATTATGGTTTTGTAGAGAAGTTCAACAAATCCGCCTTTTTTCTTGCTCATTGTAGTGATGGTTTAAATTAATTGCCTTTTGATAGTTAAAAATAAAAAATATGAAAATTAAAAAATTAAAATTCCTGACCGGAAGAGCGGCCCAAGTGAGTTAATGCGCAACGGAAGCCGATATACGCACGGGTCGAATCTTTGAATTCGTAGGTTCTTGTTCCTGTTTCCAAATAATAAGCAACATCTTTCCAAGAACCGCCACGCACGACCTTTTTAGGTGGAACGCGTGGATTGTATTTACCACTTTCAGGGTTCGTTCTAGGATCGATATATTGAGGATTCAAATCCCACACAGTAGGAACAGACGCGGGATTAAAATCATCCAAACACCATTCAGAAAC
>DASQTN010000756.1:0-2549 GCA_035641895.1 Chryseolinea sp.
TAAATCACTGTACTCGCTATTTTCTTTCTCGCTAAAATAAATGATGATGTGCTTTCTATCGGCAGACATGGACGCTCCGTAGAAACGGCCTTTATTCATCGATTTAAAATCCTTTACGTCCAACTCACGAATAGAATTTCCAGTAACGAGCGAAAATCCTTTTTCACCTTTTTTGCTTCCTCCTTTTATGAATAGACTGCCGTCATCAAATATTGTGAAGACCTGGTTCGACCGATGAATATTAAATGGCGAGCGAAGATGCTGCGCAGCGCTCCACGCTCCCTGCTCATCTTTTTTACTCATCCAGATATCCTGAGTGTCTTCTTTACCCATGGTATTTTCAGGATGGTCCTGCACAAAAAAGTAAAGCGTATTTCCATCAGGAGAAACTACAGGAGCAGCCTCATGACGAAAAGTGTTTACACTTTTGTCCATCTTTACCAACTCATACCTGGAGGAAAATTGTTGCCCTAAAACGGTGAAATACATCAGGGAAATAATACTCGATAACGCTATTCTCATACGATATAGAATCCTTTGGAATAGCTAAAATTATAAGATTTAGGGTGGCGAATTTTCGTAAAAATGCCTCATACCTTACAGGCCAGACGAATAACATTACGCGACGTTTGATGGCTTATTCAAACGCCGAGATCGGCCCCATCTGCAATGATTAACAGGAGTTCTTTTACTTCTTCGGCTTTAGTGTGTTCGCCCATTTTGTCGAACGACATTATCAAATTGCGGAACACACGCCGGACCACTTCCAGGTTGGAGCAAGGTTCGAAAAATGATGTTTGAGGAGTAAGGTGAAGTTCGTTGATGTAATTTTCAATATCCTGCTTGGAGAAGATCAGGCCCTTGTTAAAAGCATTGATGTAAAATTGGGCATGTCTATCATCTTTATAAGTAAGAACAAATAAATTCGGAAGGTTTACACCATGCACTGGCAACTTCAACTTCTGGGCTACTAGCAAATAAATGATACAAAGGGTTATCGGATTTCCTTTGCGTGTTTCAAGGACGATATTGATCATCGAATTCCCAGGTGAGTGGAAATTTTTTGTATTTGCTGCAAACTTTAATTTATTGAACAGAACGCTGTTCACGACTTTGATCTGATCAAAGGGATACAAATCAGGTTTGAACTCAAGCCAGGTCTCATAATAAATTTGCTCGAGGTCTTGTTTTAATTTAAGGAGTTCCAGGTCAGGATATTGATACGTGGCCACCAGCCACATACCTGTAAGTAAATCCTTCTCTTCGCCAGCATACCATTCCGTCAGCCGCTCTTTCAACAACTCGTACTGTAATGTATGAATCAATTCTTCAATACGACGTTGAACCAGAGAATTGAAGTTTGTTTCCCACTCTTGTTCCAAAAATGGAATAATCGTAGTACCCAACGAAAGAATTTTATCCTCTACATGAGAAACGATTTGTGCATCCTCATCATCGAGCAGGGATACAAGTGCCTTAATTTCTGTTTCCTTCAACACAATTCTAATTTAATTGCTAAGCTAAAAAATTCGGCTAAAATATCCAGCTATAAAAATCTAATCCTACGTAAATGCTGACACTCTGATATTTAGGTCTGAATTATTCCAACATTAAATTTTTCAAGCGGCGCATGACTAGCTGCTTCGATGCCCATCGAAATGGCGCTCCGCGTTTGAAGAGGGTCGATAATGCCGTCTACCCATAAGCGCGATGCGGCATAGTACGGGCTTAGCTGTTCATTGTACCGGTCTGTTATTTCTTTTAGCAATTTTTCTTCCTCTTCTTTTGTGATCGTTTCGCCTTGTGCCTTTAGCGTGCTCACTCTGATTTGTAGTAATGTCTTCGCTGCTGATCCTCCGCTCATCACAGCGATCTGCGCCGTCGGCCAGGCAAATATTAACCGGGGATCATACGCTTTTCCACACATTGCATAATTCCCTGCTCCATACGAATTTCCGATGATCACCGTAAATTTCGGTACCGTAGAATTTGCCATTGCGTTTACCATTTTCGCACCGTCTTTAATAATTCCACCGTGCTCCGCTTTGCTTCCCACCATAAACCCACTAACATCCTGAATAAAAAGCAAAGGAATTTTCCGTTGATTGCAATTCATAATAAAGCGCGCTGCCTTATCCGCGGAATCGGAATAAATAACACCACCCATTTGCATCTCACCCTTTTTTGTCTTCACCACACTGCGCTGGTTGGCGATAATGCCCACAGCCCAACCGTCGATGCGGCCAGTGCCACAGATTATTGTCTTGCCATACAACGCCTTGTATTCCTGAAATTCAGAGTTATCCACCAGACGCTGAATAATTTTTATCGTGTCGTAGGGTTTCACCCGGTCCACTGGAAGCAAGCTTAAAATTTCTTCCGGCTTTTCCTTCGGAGGTTGCGCCTTTACACGGTTAAATCCCGTCGTGGATTCATTACCGAATTTTTCAAAAAGCGAACGGATGTAGTCGAGACACGCTTGATCGTTTGGGAATTTATTATCGGTCACACCGGAAATCTCGCAGTGCGTAGTTGCGCCCCCTAGTTTT
>DASQTN010000757.1:0-3080 GCA_035641895.1 Chryseolinea sp.
CTGTGGCACGGATTTGTTAGCTCATTTCAAACACTGGGATTAAATCATCCAAAATACAACCCGGCAATCGCGTTCGTCGGTAAAACGTTTGCGATTATCGTCCCTGCGTTATTTGCGCTTATTCCAATCTGGATGTACTTAGACTAAATTTCTATCACTTTATTATATGAAGTTAGATTCAAAAATACCTGACGGCCCTTTGGCAGAAAAATGGACAAAACATAAGTTCAATCTTAAGTTAGTTAACCCTGCCAATAAGCGTAAATATGAAATCATTGTAGTTGGAACTGGACTCGCAGGTGCGTCAGCTGCAGCTTCCTTGGGAGAGCTGGGATACAATGTAAAAGCTTTTTGCTTTCAGGACAGTCCACGCCGGGCGCACAGCATTGCGGCACAAGGCGGAATCAACGCAGCAAAAAATTATCAGAATGACGGCGATAGTATTTATCGGCTTTTCTATGATACTATCAAGGGAGGTGACTATCGCGCGCGGGAAGGAAATGTATATCGATTGGCGCAGGTAAGTGTTAACATCATCGATCAATGTGTGGCGCAAGGTGTTCCATTTGCTCGTGAATATGGTGGGCTATTGGCGAATCGTTCTTTTGGTGGGGCTCAGGTGTCTAGGACATTCTATGCACGTGGTCAAACCGGCCAGCAACTTTTGTTAGGTGCGTATTCGGCCCTTAATCGTCAGGTTGCAAATGGCAAAGTCAAGATGTATGCGCGAACAGAAATGCTCGATGTCGTTTTGGTTGACGGAAAGGCAAGAGGAATTATCACCCGGGACTTAGTGACCGGAAAAATTGAAGCCCATAGTGCGCACGCGGTTCTGCTTTGCACGGGCGGATACGGAAATGTTTTCTTTCTTTCCACGAATGCAAAAGGAAGCAATGCCACGGCGATTTGGAGAGCGCATAAAAAAGGAGCTTTGTTTGCCAATCCCTGCTTCACGCAAATTCACCCGACCTGTATCCCTGTATCGGGCGACCATCAGTCGAAACTAACATTGATGTCGGAGTCTTTACGAAATGATGCACGTGTCTGGGTTCCAAAAACCGCAAGACCAGGTTTGAAAGCAAAAGACGCGGTAAATATTCCTGAGGAGGAACGCGACTATTTTCTAGAGAGGCGATATCCTTCCTTCGGAAACCTGGTGCCACGCGATGTGGCATCAAGGAATGCAAAGAACATGTGTGATGAAGGAAGAGGTGTAGGGTCAGGGTTAGCCGTGTTCCTAGACTTCGCTGACGCGATAAAACGCGATGGGAAGAAGGTCATCGAGGCTAAGTATGGCAATTTGTTTGACATGTACCAACAAATTACCGGTGATAATCCCTACGAGGCGCCTATGATGATTTATCCTGCTGTGCATTATACGATGGGGGGACTTTGGGTGGATTATAACCTGATGACTACAGTTCCCGGCTTGTATGCTTTGGGTGAAGCAAATTTTTCAGACCATGGTGCGAATAGGTTAGGAGCAAGCGCATTGATGCAGGGTCTGGCAGATGGTTATTTTGTGATTCCCTACACGCTTGGCGATTACCTGGCTGGCCTTTCTTCTGAAAAAGTAACAATTGATCGTCCTGAGTTTAAAGAAGCTTTAACGAACGTAAATGCCACCATACAAAAATTTCTCTCCATCAAGGGCAAAAAGACTGTCGACCAGTTTCATCGCGACCTTGGGTTAACGATGTGGGATTTTTGCGGAATGGCACGGAACGCTGAGGGGCTGACGAAGGCTAAAAATAAAATTCAACAACTGCGGGCCGAGTTTTGGCAGAATGTGAATGTTTTAGGCTCTCCAAATGAATTGAATCAAGAATTGGAAAAGGCAATGCGTGTTGCTGATTTTATGGAGTTAGGAGAGTTGATGGTCGATGATGCGCTGAATCGTGAGGAGTCCTGTGGAGGCCATTTCAGAGAAGAATCACAAACCCCTGAAGGCGAAGCCCAACGTAAGGATGATCAATTCACATACGCGGCGGCGTGGGAGTACAAAGGTGACAACCAACCCGAAGTACTTCATAAAGAAGAATTATTATTTGAGAATGTTAAGTTGACGCAAAGAAGCTATAAGTAATATGAAGATTACACTAAAGATTTGGCGCCAGAAAAATAATGCAGCTCAGGGTTCTTTTAAAGACTACAAACTGGACCATGTGTCGCCAGATATGTCTTTTCTTGAAATGCTGGATGTCCTGAACAATGAGCTGATTTTGAAAGGTGAGGAGTCAGTTGCATTTGATCATGATTGCCGCGAGGGTATCTGTGGTACCTGCAGCCTTTACATCAATGGCAGACCTCATGGACCTCAACAAACAACGACCTGCCAGCTTCATATGCGCAGCTTCAAGGATGGCGATAAAATTACAATAGAACCATGGCGTGCGAAGGCTTTTCCGGTGATCAGAGATCTTGTTGTTGATCGAGCGGCTTTTGATCGTATCCAACAAGCAGGTGGATACGTTTCAGTCAATACCGGGGGCGTACCGGACGCCAATGAAATACCCATTCCAAAAAAAGTGGCTGACGAGGCCTTCGACGCAGCTGCCTGTATTGGGTGTGGCGCCTGTGTAGCTGCATGTAAGAATGCTTCTGCTATGCTATTCGTTAGCGCAAAAGTCTCTCAGTTGGCATTATTACCACAAGGCAAACCCGAACGAAAGGAGCGGGTTGAAAAGATGGTAGCGCAGATGGATGCGGAGGGTTTTGGCGCCTGTACGAATACAGGGGCTTGCGAAGCTGAATGTCCCAAGGCTATCAGCTTGACCAACATTGCACGGATGAATAGGGAATACTTCGCGGCCTCCCTGTCCTCCTATGAGGTTGTAGCAAAAGGAGACTGATAATCAAAATTTTTTTTCTTCCGTTTATATGAGTTGAAGCATACGCTTAAATCAGGTCCTCCATTCAAGTATTTTTGTTGCGATGTAATAAAGAGTTGGCTTTTGTCCTTATTAGTACGGCTTGCAACCGTAGCTTTGCTCTAGTTCGAATTGGCACGAATGTGGCAATTGTCTGTTGAAAATCCCTAACGATTAGTTTGTGAAGAGATTTTACATTATTCTTTTCAT
>DASQTN010000758.1:0-9002 GCA_035641895.1 Chryseolinea sp.
AGCGTTTACCTAATAACGGATAACGATTAGCGGATAGCTAAGCAACCTCGCTCGCTACTTTCTTCATCTTGGCAAGGCCAGTCTTTGCTACTTGCAACGGATCTTGCTCCCAATATTCGCGATTGAATAGTTCCAACGACAGTATCTTCGGTCCTTTCATGTTTTTCAAATCCGTGAGAATTTGCTTTAACGGCGCTGCGCCATCTCCAGGATAAATTCTATCCTTATCCTGTTGTTGCTCACGTGGAATCGAGCTCGGGTAATCGTTCATGTGGAAAACCTCAATCAAACTGCCATCGATCATTTTTAAACCGTCAAAACCGGAGTTTCCTCTAAACAAATGATAGACATCTGCGAGGATACGCGCACCTGCGTTGTTGGCAACTGCGGAAGCCATCAACGCCTGGCCTATATGATGAAATCTGGAAGCGCCCCAGAATTCGAGCTGAGGAGTAACGCCGGTTTCCTTACCCAAGTCAATTAATTTTCCAAATCGCTCACCGACGATAAACATGTCCAATTCAGCGGTAGGTCCAATGCCTGCCGAAGGTGCAGCAATACGCGGACATCCCAATGCTGCCATGATTTCCATTTCTTCGCGCATTTGTTTGAAGCCGGCAGCGCGCTTTTCTTCGTCGTCGATCATCCACGGTGCAAATCCAATGGCATTTACAACGGGAACCTTACTATCATCAATTAGTTTTTTTAAAGCAGGAATTGACTTTCCACTTTCAAGATAAACTTTGAGGTCTGGAAGCCAAAGTTCCATACAGTCATACCCTGCGCGTGCCGCAATGTCAATGTATTTTTCGACGCCCAGCTTCTGACCACTTATTGTACTAGTGTTCAGCGAAAACTTAAATTTGTCTGCCTGTTTTTTGTTTTCTCTGGCGAAACTCACAGGACCTAAAAGCGTCAGGCCTGTTGTTACAGATGCAGTTTTTAAGGCGTCTCGTCTGTTCATAGTATTTTGAATTTTAGATTTACAAACTTAGCATATCTCCTTAGATTTCTATACAGTTGTTGGATCGGGATGTACCCAAGGCGCGCGGTATTTTCGCTGAAGGAGTGCATTGCCATCCTTATCATTTACCAACTCCCTTTTCTTTGGATCATAAACCATTGGACGGCCAGTTTCCATGGACAAGTTCGCCAGGATGCAGCTTGCGGTAGAAATGTGACCCTCTTCAACATCAGCCACCGGACGACCACCTTTCTCGATGGCCGCCAGGAGGTCCAACATGTGCAGTCGCGTGGCCGGCGCGGCGTTTAATTCTATTCGTTTCTCCGTTAGGTCTTCCGGATATTTTTCTTTTTCATATACGACATCTTTATGAATCTTCGGGCCATCTCCTACGGGAACGAAGTCATATTTCATGGTGCTCGCAGAAAGGGTTCCCTTATCACCATACAATTTATAAGACCACGGATATTCCGGATCGGCGGGCGTTCCCCAGGTTCGATGCGTCCACACACAGTTAAGTTCTTCGAATTCAAAGAGGGCAGTCTGCGTATCGGCAATATTCGATTTCGCATCCTTTTGTACATAGATTCCTCCTTCGGCGCTAACACGTTTTGGCCAACCCAATTTTAGCATCCACCGGGCCGCATCCAGCATATGAACGCACATGTCGCCTGTTATTCCATTTCCATATTCCATAAATGCACGCCATGGAATTCCATCGTATGGGCGTAACGGCGCCGGACCGGTCCACATTTCATAGTCGAGATATTCAGGCACGGGTTGCACCGGAGGATTTGAGGTATTTCGCATCGTGTAATAACAGCACAATTCCACGTGTGATACTTTGCCCAAGAGACCTGCATCGACAACATTCTTTTTTGCATCCAATAAATGCGGCGTACTTCTTCGTTGCGTTCCAATCTGTACAACTTTATTATATTTTCGGGCGGCCGCCAGGATTGCTTCTCCTTCCATCACGTCGACACTTATCGGCTTTTGAAGGTATACATTCGCTCCAGCTTTAATTGCGTCTATAGCTTGCAATGCGTGCCAATGATCGGGTGTACCAATCAATACGATGTCCATTTCATTCTCAGCAAGCATCTTGCGGTAATCGCCGTAAGTCCGAGGTGCCTTTTTGGATTTTTGGCGCTGACTTACCAAAGATACAGCCTCATTCAAAGCATTTTTATTTACGTCACAAAGTGCCACGACTTCAACCGGAGCAACCTGAATCAGTCTGAATAAATCACTTTTGCCATACCAGCCCGTTCCAATCAATCCTACCCGGAGTGTTTTAATCGGGTTAATGATATCCATCCCTCTTGCACCAAAAGTTGAAAGAGCGAGCGACGCTGTTGCTCCCTGAAGAAAGCGCCTCCGGTTAATGTTGAAATTCTCCATGTCTAAAGTGTTGCAGTGTTGAAGTCCGCCTACGCAGGCAGGATTGAAGTGTTAAAGTTATGGTAATAAAAACGTCATAGTTATGGACAAAATTACGATCATGAGGGTTCCCCGAAAATACCGTGCATCAAATATTTTCACGCTGCTAAAGGGATAATTTAATACATTCCAGAAAATAACATTGGCATGCAAAAACTCATTGTTTATGTAATCCTCATATGGTGTGCTGTAGGATTCGTTGCGTGTAATTCTTCCAAAGATGAAAATCATGCGGAGGACACGTCATCGAGTAGTTGGCCGGATTCCGTCGGCTGGTGGAAGCAGAACAATCTGCGTGTGATGCAAACCAATCTACCTGCGTATGAAGCAGACTTAAATGCCGACTCGCTGGTCCAGGATCTTTTGTCTTTTTCGGCAAATACATTGATCATCAACGCAGGTGGCATCATGGCGTTTTATCCCACGAAGCTGGAAAATCAATACGTTAATCCGTACATGAAAAAAAATATGTTAGGAGACGTAATCGAAAAATGCCACGCCAATGGAATCAAAGTGATTACACGCTTTGATTTCAGCCGGGCACATGAAAGTATTTTTAAAAAGCATCCAGATTGGTTCTACGTTTCTCCGAAGGGAGAACGGATTATTAATGATGATATGTATGTGGTGTCGATTGATGCGCCCTATGAGCAGCAGGTTTTGTTTGAGATCGTCGAAGAAGTGATTGAAAACTATGCTATTGACGGAATTTTTATAAATATGCCTGGGTACCAAACACGAAATTCCTATGTAGGTGTGTATCATGGCATCGATCAAAACGAATACAGCAGGAAACGGTTTGCAGAATTCAGTAACGGTATGATTCTTCCGACTGAGGAAAACCTGGATGACCCGGCGTTTCGAAAATACCAGGAGTTTAAGAAGTACTCTGTTGACGATTTGATGAAACGTTTGAAAACGCTGGTCAAGTCGAAGAATAAACAGATTGCCATTTGCACCTATGGTGACCGTTACATTGATATAATCAGGCATGAATCACAAACGAATAGTCTCCCGTATTGGCCCTACGTGTCTTCTGATAATGTGAACAACGCGAAAAATTCTTATCCTGATCACATCATCAGTAATGCGAGCATCCAGCAGATTTCATTTCAGTCGCGCTACAATGCAGTTGAACCAGAAGAAACCGTCATTCGATTGTATGAAAATATTGCCAATGGATCCGGATTGGATATGAGTTTGATGGGTGACTTTCAAGACTATGAAGATGAACGCAACTTTGATGCTTTTAAAAGAGTTTACCAGCATCATAAAAAGTACGAACGATACTTTGGAAAATATTTTTCCCCCGCAACGATCGCCGTAATCGCCCCTGGCGCCTGGCCGTCAGGAGAGGCAGCCCAGGAGTACCGTGGCATTCAGCTCATGTTAAAAGAGTCCCATCTTCAGTACGACATTGTCGAAGACGGACAAATCGAAAATCTTGAACAGAAACTTAGTGGATACAAATTGATTATCCTTCCGGAAATTACCAACCTAAGCGATAAGGCAATTGAAGTTATAAAACGGGTATGTGATGAAGGGACAAATATTATAGCAACTAATAGATCTTTTTCTCGTAATCCTGAGGCGTTACTTCACTTATTCGGGGCGAAAATTATAAAAAGCGATCATCCTGGAGATGGATTTTATTTGAATCCACAAGAGAAACAACTTTTCAAAAGGTTTGATAAACAAACATTGTTGTTTTGGAAATTTAATCTGGGACTTTATGATTTCAGTGCGTCGGATACGTCGTTCCTTCCAATTTATACGCCAGGCAGACCCGGTCCACCCGAGATTATTGGAGGACATGAACCATCCGGATATCAAGCGCTGGCGATAAAAGAACATCCTTCAAGCAAGGCTGCAATTTTACCGATTAACCTGGGCAAGCTATATTTTTTACACGGATATGAACAACATAAAAATATATTGCTTGACCTCATTGATTATCTCTATCCTGAAGCAAATGATTTAATTGAAACGAACGCGCATGAACGTGTAGAGGTCATTTTGCAAAAGTTTGTCAAGAACGTTCCGGAAAATATTTCAAAAAGCGAGCCGGAGGGAATGATTTTACATCTTGTTAACCTTACGGGATTTAGTGGTAACACTTACTTTGCGCCCATACCTCTCACTAACCTTGAGTTCGCAGTTAAATCGGATTTCAAACCTGTCAAGATCAGAGGAATGGTACACAGTGAGCCCATCGATTTCACCTGGAGCGATGGGGTTGTGAAATTTTCAGTAAAAGAGTTGGGGGAATTTGAAGGTGTTGTATTGGAACGATAGGCGATTATGATCGTCCAATTTTGAGCAGTAGCTTATTTAATCGCGTTCATTTCCTTCAGTTTTTGGTACAATGCACGGAATGTATTCCAAGAGGTGTTGTCACCACCGTTCGAATCTTTCTTTTTAGTATAGAATCCATCCATAAAGCTACCGGCGCTTGACCATTCCGTCTGAACCATCCCCTGGAAATTTTCTTTCAGCGCGGGTGTCGCATCTCTCCGGAATCGCATCATATCCTCGGCTTGAATAACTGCGACGCCTGGATTTCTCCAAGGGCATGTAACAACCCTGAACCCTTTCATTGCAAAATAAACAGCCGTCTTATCGGGACGTTCGTAGTGCCAATCACAAATCATAATATCTTTCGGAATCATATCTATGGCGCGATGCGTATTATTTAGACTCGCTTCCCACATTCCAAGCCCCGTGGTTTTTCCGTCGAGAAGCCGATCACCCCATATCCACAACGTTCTTTCTTTTTGTTTCAGGTGATCGCGAATTAATCGAAGCTCGTTAGCAAGCAATTGTGCTTTATCATGACCGCCGCAGCGAGGACATTTGTCGTCACCGATGTAAAAAACTTCATCCATTCCGGCGTGGAAAGCATCGGCCTCAAATACGTCACAAATTTCATCTACAAGATCAAACACTACCTTGTGAACGTCCGGATGCAAGGGACAATAACTTTTGCAGTACAAACCATCAGCATTTGGCCAAACATATTTTTCCGGCATTTTCACATGAGGAGTTTCGTCAAATTGGGGATAGACACGCAGCAAATTATGAACGGTACTGGCCCAAGACTGATGTCCTAACAAATTGATTTGTGGAATAATGCGAATGTTGTTCGCCTTACAGACCGTTACTAATTTTTTCACCTCATTTTTAGATAACGCCATGCTATCTCGAAGTTCAGGGTGGCTGTCATATTGATAATTGTAATCAACTCTGAGAATAAGTGTATTGACTTTTCGGGACGCGAGTTCCTCACGAATGAATTTGACAAAAGTATCGACCTCTGACGATCGTGGAGCAGCAATGCAAAATCCACGTATAGGCAACTCGTCGGCAGACGTAATCAGGCTGGATGACTGAGCTGCAGCAGTAAATCCAGCTATGATAGTTATGAAATATGTTAATGCGTAAGCTAAAGGTCTCATAAGGGCTTAATGCTTTGTTGACAAGCGTTGTAATATTAGTGCTATTATCCGTAAAAAACTTTTGAAATTACACGATTGAGGTTGGGATAATTGTTCAAATTGCGAGCACGGTGCACATCATTATGGATCACTTATTTGTTATGGTGTTTTTGTGTGCATGATAAATCAAACAGTTGTAAATTGATCAGGAAAAGGTAACGATCTATGGCGAAGTTTATTGAACTCAAGGTCTCTGACGAGTCTGAACATAAAACGGAATTGGTCAATGTGGCGAGTATAGGAAGGGTATATGCCGACCCACAAAGTCGGTCCCGGTGTATTGTCGAACTGAATTACCAAAGTGTTAACGATACACCCGTTTATTTGGAGGTGGATATGCCTTACGAAAAGCTACGAGTAACCTTATTGGCTTGAGACTTAAAAAATCAAAATTATTTATGCTTGCCGCTGACATAGTTTCTCATTGCAACTTGTAACTTGTTCCCTAGCTTTGTACTTCATGCTAAATGCTTTAAGCTTTAAATTTTATACCACATGAAACGGAGAAATTTTATCAAAGGCGCCAGCACTGCGTTGGCTGGAGGTGTGTTTCTTAGCTGTGACATTCCAGCTTCGCGTGCCACAGTTTCGGCAAACGAGAAATTCAATATCGGGGTGATAGGGTGCAATGGCATGGGCTGGTCGAATACGAATTCTTTCCTCAAAATGAATGATGTCGATGTTCTTGGAGTTTGTGATGTGGACTCGAACGTTATAAAAAAGCGAATGACCGATTACGCTGGATTAAGGAAAAATCTGCCAAAGACTTATTCAGACTACCGGGAATTATTAAATAACAAGGAGATTGACGCCGTCATTATCGGAACTCCGGATCATTGGCATTGTAAAATAATGGTCGATGCGGTGAAGGCTGGCAAACACGTATACGTTGAAAAACCGATTGCTAACAGCATTGCGGAATGTAGCCTCATGGTTGCAGCACAGGAAAAGACAGGCAAAATTGTGCAAGCGGGACAATGGCAGCGGAGCGGACCGCATTATAAAAAAGCGATTGAAATTGTAAGGTCCGGAGTTTTAGGTAAAATCCGTTTGGTGAAAGTCTGGGCCTATCAGGGTTGGATGAAACCTGTTAACGTTGTCCCGGATTCCGCAGTCCCTGCTGGCGTTGACTACGATTTCTGGCTGGGCCCAGCTCCGAAAAGGAATTTCAATGCCAATCGATTTCATTTTAATTTCCGGTGGTTCTGGGATTATGCGGGTGGATTGATGACGGACTGGGGTGTCCACGAAATTGATATCGCGTTGTATGCAATGGGTGCTGAAGCACCGATATCCGTTATGGCGGCTGGAGGAAAACTTGCCTACCCGGATGATGCTTCGGAGACGCCAGATACGCTCCAGACTCTTTTTCAATATAAAGATTTCAATATGCTATGGGAGCATGCAACGGGTATCGATAACGGTAATTACAAGAGGAGGGAAGGAATTGCTTTCATCGGAAATTATGGAACGTTGGTTGTCGACCGGTCCGGATATGAGGTTATTCCCGAGCGCCAGGCTGATGGCTATTCAAACTGGGGAAAGGCAAAAATGGACCCAATTGAACCGTACGTCAAGCCGGAGGCTTTGAACTATCTTGATCTTCATACGCAAAATTTTGTTGCTGCTGTGCGGAAGAATGACCAGAATTTTTTGAACACGCCAATTCGATCAGGCAGTGTTGCAGCGATAAATGCGCAGATGGGTAATATCGCATTTAAGACTAAGAGCCAGGTCTTTTGGGACGCCAAACAAGGAAATTTTGGAAATCACACAGAAGCAAACAAACTCATCAAGCCTAACTACCACAATGGCTGGGAAATGCCTGTTGTGTAAAGATTGAAAATTAGAACATTGTAAAATTGAATGATTAATTTTACGATGTTCTAATTTTTCGATAATCCAATCTATTAATTTTGCGGCCGGGTCGGCAGCATGGATTTAAAAAATAGGCAGCGTACGTTCTTAAGCATTTTTTTCTTCGTTTCAGGGGTGTGCTTTTCGTCGTGGGCTTCCAGGATTCCGACTATAAAAACATTTTTTGGCTATAACGAGGCGGAGCTAGGAACCATTCTTTTGTTCATGCCGATAAGTTCCTTGATCGGGCTGCCGGTTTCCGGTTGGCTGGTATCACGCTATGACAGCAGGATTCCAATGTTGTTCGGATTTATAGTGTTGGCACTGGCACTTTCATCGATTGGATTTGCGACAACCGATTTCGTTTTGATCAGTTCGCTTTGCGTTTTTGCCTTCAGCATGCGCGTGCTCAACATCTCCATGAACACGCAGGCTATCGGCTTACAGAAATTATTTGATCGTAAAATTAATGGATCGTTTCATGGACTTTGGAGTACCGGTGGAATCGTGGGTGTAGGTTTTTCTACATTGATGGTGGCGTTGGATGTTTCGATTGCAAACCATTTGCTCATGGTGGCAGTCACGACCCTTGTACTAACTTTTTCCTCGTACAGGTTTTTGCTTCGAAACGACCGTTCAAAATCGGGGAACAAACTCATTCTCGGGAAACCGGATCCTTACATCGCCTACCTGGGGATGTTGGTTTTCTTCGCTGGACTTTGTGAAGGTGGAATGTTCGACTGGAGTGGGATCTATTTCAAGGAAGTAGTTAAAGTCGAGATTTTTACCTGGGGATACCTCACGTACATGATTTGCATGGCACTCTCTAGATTCGCGTCCGATCGCCTTGTCGAAAAAATAGGGATGGCAACCACCTTTATTGTCAGTTCTGGTTTTATTTTTTTTGGAATCCTGCTTGCCATCCTATTTCCGACATTTTGGCCTTCGATGATTGGCTTTTGCCTGACCGGGTTTGGCACGGCAGCGATTATTCCAATGACTTTTACACTGGCCTCTGGATCAAAAAAATATTCTCCCGGAATGGCCATTTCGCTGATTGCCACCTATGGTATCGTAGGAATGTTTATAGGGCCACCGTTGGTCGGCTACCTGGCACACGCTTTTAATCTTCGTGTTTCGTTTTTGATTTTCGCTTTTTCGGGTGCAATGTTTATACCGGTGTCACAACTTTTTTTTCGCTATAAAAAATCGCTATCCAGAATCTCCACGTAATTCAGAAGTTA
>DASQTN010000759.1:0-3877 GCA_035641895.1 Chryseolinea sp.
TAAAGCGAATATCCCAGTCAGTCTTCCCAAGAGTAACCTAAAGGGTGTTTCGTTTGTCTGTGAAGTGTTTGGCTACAGAAAAATTCAACGTGATGTTGATTACGCTAATCCCGAAGGTGAAGGTATTTCACAAGGTGAAAATGGAGCAGTTGTTGTTCCCTTTGAACTTGTCCGGTTACAAAAAGGCGATATCGCCGTGATGTACAATGTTTATTTCTTTAAAGACGCTGCCATAATGCGGCCGGAATCCCGTTATGAAGTCACCAGCTTGCTGGATATGCTGAATGAAAATGGAAAGTATAAGATCAGACTTCATGGACATACTAACGGGAATGCTGCTGGAAAGATAATTTCCATGAGTAAGGATAGCAAAAATTTCTTCTCTTTAAATGATACAAAAGATGGATTTGGTTCAGCCAAAGAATTGTCAGAGGAGCGAGCGGATGTTATTCGGAAATATTTGATAAGCAATGGAATTGAACAATCACGGATCGAAATAAGGGCGTGGGGCGGCAAGCGTTCATTACATGACAAACATAGCGCACGTGCGCAAGAGAATGTCCGGGTTGAGGTTGAGATTCTGGAAGACTGATGTTGATTTACCTGATTTACCTGAAGACCCTGATCACCGATTACCGATTATCGATTACCTGATTGCCAATTTTGGTTTCGGCAGTGCTGTCCTCAAGGTTCTGGTTTATTGCGCAAATTGTGTTGTCCAGTTGTTCGCCACAGGTTTTTAAATAGTTGAGTATAACTCTTTGTTCTGCTGGTGCTGCCACCTGAAACAAATTAATAAGTCCCAAAATGCTGGCGACTGGAGCGCGAAGTTTGTGAGCGTTCGTAAATGTGTACTCTGCGAGCTTTTTGTCCTGATGAGATATTTGCCTCGTCCGCTCATCTATTCGGCCTGCCAGCGACTTATTTAGATCTTGCAGCTCGTCATTTAAAATCAATAGGGCTTCTGCCTGAGACTCGATAGCATTCTTTTGAAAACTTATCTCTTCATTTTTGATCTGAAGATCTTTATTGGCCCTCAAAATTTCTTTACGTTGTCTCAGTAAGATAACGGCAAGGACACCCGCAATCAACAGACTTACAGAGACGGCCGTAATGAGCAGATCCCTGGATTCCAACTCTGCCTCCTTCAATTTTGTCTCCGTCCGAAGCTGTTGATTTTCCCGCTCATGCATTTCAGTTTCATAAATTGCCTGTACGCGCGCAACCTGTTCTGCTTTTAAAATATTGTAAACGCTATCCTTTAGCTTATTGTGTTTCGATAGATAATATAATGCCCGGCTGAAATTTCCCGCAAGGGAATCTGCCTTCGAATACTCGAGATATGTAGTTATCCGTAAATCGGGAACATTGATAACTCGGGCTAATGCTGAAGCTTTATTCAAATAACGGTATGTCTCTTCAACTTCGCCCATCTTCCTGTATGTTGACGCCATGTCCTGATAGATTTGAATGAGGGAGCGCGTTTCTTTTAATTTTATCCAGGTGTCCTCGGCGATCGCATAATATGCAAGTGCGTCATTTAGCAAACCTTGTTCTGCTTTGATCCGGCCAAGGCTCCATTGGTTATACGCCATCACTCTTTCGTTTTTTATGCTTAGCGCCAGTGATGTCGATTGGCGGATATAATCCATTGCCGCATCATACTTTCCCATTTTTATGTATAGTTCGGCAACATTATAGAGCGTCATCGCACGTGTAGAATCTTTTTGGTTCATCTCCAACGAGCGATGAAGGTATTCAAGGGCTGTATCCAATTCGCCTAATCTTTTGTTTACCTCACCAATATTATTATAAACCTGGGCAAGGCCGAGACTATCGTTAAGCGTCCGGTATTGGCGCGCGCCTAACAAGTAGTAATTCTGCGCAAACTCATAAATGCCCTCATACCAATACGAATTTCCCATGACCACCAAGCCGCGTGCATACCCTCGTGCATTTCTAATTTTTGGTGCAGTTTCAATTACATGGGCAGCGATTTCTCTCGAGGTGGCAGGACTTATTTTTAGATATGATGTAGCAAGGGTATTTAATCTCGCGATATAATTGCTATCAGGACTGCTTTCTCTCAGCAAATTTTTTAGGCTGTCGGGCAATTCTATTTCAGTTCTTCCAGGAAAACTGATGACGAACAAAATTATTATGATGAGAAGTTTTTTCAACTACGGAAATTTTTTAAAAAAATTAAATAGTAAGGTCGTAACCCGTCAAGCGGGCAGGTTTAGGCAAGTAGTTATTCGGACTATCGATTACCGAATGTTACCAATGGGCTTTAATTCACAATTTACATTCAGCTTGACATAGCTTTAAGCACGTCATGCTGCGTAATAATATGAACCTTCTCTAATTCATCGCGGACTAACACCGCTTTGTTATCCTTATTAAGTAATGATGATAAAACATCCAACGTGCTGTCTGGTGCAACAAACTGCATGGGCTTATCCATTACATCATGAACATATTTGTTTTGAAGCTGAGGATCCTGGATGATTTTATCCAACAAGCTGGAAGCGCTGACGCTTCCTACAAAATTTTCGTTCTCTAAAACAGGTATTTGGTCGATCCCCTCACGACTCATTATCCTGATAGCCTCGCTCACTTTTGTCGTTTTGTTCACAGTATATAAACTGTCTTTTCCGTTTCTGCTTGCGACGATATCACGAGCCGATCCAAATCCGCGGATCTCCAAAAATCCGTGATCTTTCATCCATTGATCATTGTAGACTTTTGCGAGATAACGCGTTCCATGATCGGGAAGAAGTATGACCATCAGATCATCTTCCTTCAAATTTTCGCGGGCGTATTCCAGCGCGCCGTGGATTGCTGAACCGCTCGACCAACCAACAAACAGACCCTCCTCCCGTGAAAGCCTGCGAGCTCCAATGGCTCCATCTTTATCGGTAACCTTAATGAAATGGTCGATCACATCAAAGTTTACGTTTTTAGGAAGGATATCTTCACCGAAGCCTTCCGTTAAATAGGGATAGATTTCTTTTTCGTCAAAAATACCCGTCTCCTTGTACTTTTTGAACACCGAACCGTAGGTATCTATTCCAACGGTAAGGATAGACGCATTTTGTTCCTTTAGATATTTAGCTGTTCCGCACATAGATCCTCCAGTGCCGACGGTTGCGACGTAATGAGTTATCTTTCCATCCGTTTGCTTCCAGATTTCAGGACCAGTAGTCTCATAGTGCGCTTTCGTATTGGACAGGTTGTCGTACTGATTTGGATAGAATGAGTTTGGAATTTCTTTGTTGAGTTTCTTTGCGATCGAATAATAAGAACGAGGATCGTCTGGCGAAACATTTGTAGGACAAACAATTACCTCAGCGCCTACTGCTTTCAGTATATTTATTTTTTCTTGCGACTGTTTATCCGCCATAGTGAAAATGCACCGATATCCCCGGGCAATTGCCGCAAGCGCTAAACCCATACCCGTGTTTCCGGAAGTACCTTCGATTATAGTGCCGCCTGGCTTTAGAAAACCAGCCTTTTCCGCATCTTCAACCATTTTGATGGCCATCCTGTCTTTGGTCGAATTTCCGGGATTGAAATATTCAACTTTGGCCAAAATAGTGCCCTTAATGCCCTTCGTCACGTTATTCAGCTTCACCAATGGAGTATTTCCAATGGTTTCCACAATAGAATTATAGATCATGGTTCTTGTTTTCGTAAGGGCAAAACTACAAAATCTGGTTCAATGGATACGGATATGTGGAGGATAGGTTGTCCTCAAAAGATCGTGGCTAAAAATCTATCCCTTTGCGCCCGCCAGGAGATATAACACAGCCATTCTGACAGCCACGCCATTTTCTACCTGGTCGAGGATGATCGAATGTTGGGAATCTGCCGCGTC
>DASQTN010000760.1:0-3528 GCA_035641895.1 Chryseolinea sp.
TGGACTAATCCAACCTCTGCTGCGTTACCTTCGGGAAAACGGGTACTGGATTGAGCAAGATGAATACCGGGCAAATCATTTGTTTGGTTTTCGACTACCGGCGGCCTCTGACAAACAAAACTTGTTGCTGCTGGAACTTCAAAGAAAAAAAATATTTGTTTCTGTAAGGGGCGAGATCATCAGGGTTTCGCCACACGTGTATAATGATGAAAACGATATTACGGCGCTGATAGAAGCGTTAGAAAAGAATAATCCGTAAAAAAACGATGACACTAATATTCCCTGGCTTCAACAATCTCCATGATACGGGTTTGAGGATCAAACATAACCGTGCCTTCTACTTCGGTCCACAATTTTTCTAAGGCGGCTAAGGCGGACTCCGCATTGTTTGAATTGTCAAACTCAAGGTCAACTATAACCATATTGGGATCTTCTGCAGGTCGGCACACCCGGTAACGTTTAACGCCTTTTTTTTCCCTTTCAATGGGATCCGCATCAAATGCTTTCTTCCAGATGTCAAAATTTTGAATGCGATGTTGTATTCTCAGAATTGTCATACGAAGAATTTAGCTTATAGGCGTGCTAAAGCCCACTACTCTTATGCAGTTACTCCGGCCTTCAGAACGGGGGAACTAACTAACGAATTGGCTACCCCCTGCCGAAATCCATTTGATTTCAACAGTTCGTTGATCGTGTTTAGCAAAGCAAGGGACGCTTCCACTTCCTCTTTTCTAATGGCTACACTCTCGATATTAAATCCGAAAGGGATGGATCGTTCTTTACAGAACTCAATCAGGTCTTTAGCAATACCAATGGCTATCTCGACGGAACGAGCAATAGGATTTGCGCATACTTTCAATTCCTCCTTCAAATTATCAGGTACATGAATACCCAGCCACTCCATAAAATGAAGAGTCTTGGTTGAGCCGCAAATCGTCAAAGTAAAAATGATAGTGGGAAGCTCTGCATTTCTCTTGGCTGACGCGACGATAAGATCTTCGAGCGTTTGACGGGTGTAGTCGACATTAAAAATACACTGCGATATAAAATAAGAGACGCCGGATTCCACTTTATCGAAAATCCTGACGTCTTCGTCTTTTAAAATTGCATGTCGTTCGGGAATGGTAACCGCTCCGATAACAGAGTGATCGCCGTGGTCGTCACGCCAGATTTTATAAGCTTCTGCGAGACTCGTTTTGACCACATAGTCGGGTGTAGGCAACCCCACAAAAATTGGATAAAAGCCGTGCATCTTCAAGCCTTGCAGCCATTGTGATAATTCGTCCTTCGTAAATTTTCCGGCTGGACGATAAATTATTTTAGGAACAGCAAGACGCTGCAAATATTGACTCGAGTATTCAAACGGATCGAGAGAGCTTGCAAACGGGAAAGGTCTTTCTTCAGCGGTTCTCGCCGACTCGTCTTGCACATCGTAAACCACCAATGCGTCGATGTCAAGCGAGCAAAGGCGATTTAGCGCTCGCTCAGCAATTTCCTTGATTTTTTCAGTTTCTGTTTGCGCCTTGGGAGGCGTTATTCCATAGAGTAAAACTCCTGATTCTTTGTCCTTAATCTTCTGTAAAAACATGTAGTCAAAGGGTGTGTCGCAGGCAAAAGTAAGAAATAATAGAATATGTTTATCAGTAACAACTGTTAGGGGAAAGTTTGAGACCTACCTAGTATCATTTCACAGTTGTTGACGTAGCGTGTATCAAGTCAATCTTCGAGACACCATCAACTTTCGAAATCGTGCTTCCGTTCCTTCGCTTCCTCGTTAGGGTTCCATTTTGGTAAGTAGAATATCGGAACATCTACAGGATAATCGGGTTTGATCTGGAGTGTTGGAACTTCGACATGATCGCCTGACTCAGCCTAAATAATTTCAAAAACGGTGTAAACGGCTCAATTATTTTTCAGGGACCTTATATTCAATATTCCACCGTTTTACGTATTCCTCCAGTGGCATCAGCCCAACCGCCGCTCGCCTTTTGTTAACGTTCGCTTCATCCTCAATGGGGGAGATAGAATATGTTCCTGTCTGGTTGTCACGCGTAATTTGACTTCCATAGATCTGCTTTCGGCCTTGCCTGATGGCTACCCTATCTTCTAACATCGCGAGCTGGCTCCCGTTGGCCTTACCATCCTTTACTGCCTGCCGCATCATCGGGAGATATTTTTCCTGCGCTTTGAGATCGGCGTGTTGAATCACAAAAAACAAAGCACTATTCCCACGTTCTCCTACTGCATCCGCTCCCAGCCAACCGTACTTCTCCAGAATATTTGTCACCTGAATCAAATTAAGGGAGTCATTTTTTTGGATTGTTTTCCAAAGCGCTTTCATTTCCGGCGACTCGGGTCCGTGCTTCGCCTCGATCTCCTCTATCATCATGCGATACTTCTGATCATACGTCAAAATACTATCAAGTTGCGCGGTAAGCAATCTATTGTTTCCGATGGACAACGCTTGGCCATTCGCCAGATATGCTCCTACCAAGCAGAGATATAGTGCAATTTTTTTCATCAGTCTAATTGATTATAATTTGGATGGTGTCGGTGTGTTGAGCTTAACTTAAAAATATAATTACTCGAAAATTTATCTCAATGATGTCGAACGCTTCCAATATACCAAAACAAAAGTGGTTGCCTCATCAGCAACCACTTGATTCTATTCAACAACTGTCATTTCAAACTCCACCATCGGCCGCTACAGCCGGTGTAGCGAACTGGGGCTGGACGTCATTATAGGTATCTTCAAAGAACTGTCGCACGGAAGCGTTCTTAGTTGCGTCATCATGGAAGAGAGATTTTTTTCCTGCCTCACGCATCCATATGGCGATCTGTTGATTGAGCTTGCTTGGAACCAACGCCTTTATATGGGTCATGTATCCATTGCCGGGAATATTGAAAGCTGGTTCCAACGACAATGCAAATCTGAAAAATCCTTTCTTATCCGGATTTGTCCGAATCGGAGTGCCGGCACTTTTCAACCTTAGATCCTGTTGTACGCGCCATGCCACATGATCGCAAATTATTTCCTGCATTAGCCGGCTCGCTCCCCATTGAGTATTAGTTTCGGCGGCCGCTTTGGCAGCATCAACATAAAGACCCGGGTTACTAGATGGCGCTGTTTTATCAAGCTGATTATAATAGTCGCGGTTACGGAAGTGGGTCAACTCGTGGACCAGAGCACAGGCCAGGTATTCTCGTCCCGCCCCTGGAGACAGACGGCTATCAACGAAAGTATCCTTCATCATGATGTATCCCTTATATGCACCCGGACCTCCTATCGTACCCCGGGTTAAACCATTGGGGCTTCCATTAAGCACTGCAGCGTCAGAATCAACGATGGCGTGATCGCCAGCACTCAACTTCGCTTTTATTTTAGAAAGATTTCCTTTCTTAACAAAGGCAACGAGATTACCAGCCGTCAATTCATGGTGAGCAAAGGCCGCCATTTGTTTGGCCCAACTATCGGTAGGATAGGTATCCAATGATCGCAACACATCAGCAATTTCCAAATCCAGGCGG
>DASQTN010000761.1:0-3040 GCA_035641895.1 Chryseolinea sp.
AAAACCGCGCTGGATTATGTCCAACGTACCGTCTCCATTGAAGTCAAAGAATGAGGGATCGGTTAACGATGTGAAACCAAACGATACCTCTTTAAAGGCATGGCCCTTCAAATTCTCAAAAAGTTTAGCTTTGACAGTGTATCCCCCTGTAAAAATAACATCGGTAAAACCGTCGTTATTAAGGTCCGCCAAATAGAAGTCACCGAGGCCACTTGTATTATCATCCTTCGACAAAAAATTAACCTTGCTATCCGCGAAGCTACCACCTGCAATCTGGTAGAGCAATTCGTACCTGGGAGGATTTTCAGATGCATTTCCCACGGTGCGTTTTATCATGATATCAGGCAAGCCATCGTGATTCATATCCTCAGACATTACCTGACTGATTGCTTGATGGGCAACAGTTTCGAATGATTTGGTAAAACTACCGCTTCCATTATTTTTATAAACAGCAACCTTGTAACCGCTGGCAACGCTTCCGACAATGGCACAGACATCAATGTCTCCGTCGTTGTCCATATCCCTGGACACAGCTGGAGTGGTGATCTCTTCAGTGGTAGGTAAAAACACGCCACCCGAATACACACCTAATCCGCTATTGTTCAGTACCCGCGAGGTTTCATATAAATCATCAATCCGTCCGATGAATCCCAAGTCGTAATCCTGATCCTGATCCCAGTCAGCTGATGCTCCTGATACCGCAATAATATTGGGACCGGCAGGATTAAATGGAGCCTCGTCAAATTGCGCGGAATAATAATCAACGCTCATACTGGGCGCTGAGTAACTGCCATCGGCTATTGCTTTAATCACGTACTCGACATGTTCATTCGGAGGCACATCGCCGTCTGTAAAGATCATAGTTCCTCCCTGCACAGTTCCAAGTTCCTCAAGCGCACCGTTGGTAGAGCGCCGAAGCACAGCAAATCCTGTAGCTGTACCGGTATACTGCCACGTAATTTCAACTTTATTATAGGCTAGCGCGACAAGCGTTAACGACGTTGGTGATTCCATCACCGTGAATGAATTGGATGGCGAAAATCCCGACGCCCGATAGGCGTGATCAAATGCCTGCACGCGCCACTCGTAATTACCAGGCGGTAAATTCTGTAAGGTCACATGCGACATGGTTCGAAAAGTAAGTGCATCAGGCATGAGGAAACCGCCGTCTGCACGTGCCAATCCTGGACTGAAAGGAACTCCATCGAGTGTAATGGATAAATCAAAAAATACGGCACCTTCAGCGTCAACGTGTTCCCACGATAACGTCACTTCTTCCCCGACAACAGTGGCTAGAGTACCTGGAGCCTCCGGAAATGGCCTGGTATTTCCAGGATTTACATTGTAGCCGTCTTGGGTCCGAACTAAATAGTCTCCGTCCTCCCATCCGAGAATGAAAAGGTCCAGATCGGCATCGCCGTCCATATCTATCAAATCAAAGTTCGAAATAAAGTATGGACTGATTTCCAGATCGCTTTCCAAAAATACTATTTCATCAGCGGCCGAGGTATTTAGATACAAGTAGGTCTCAAAACGCGGATCTACTTGTCCGCTGAGTAAGATGTCAGGTAAGCCATCCAGGTTAATATCTCCAACATCAGCCTTTACGTTGCTCAAACTTTTGAAAGAGACACTTCGTAACAGCTCGCTGGTACCGGATTCTGAAAACGTGTTCTCGAGCAAGGTGCATTTTTCACCTTCTTCTGTTATGAACAAATCCAGGTCTTTGTCGGCATCTGCGTCCAGCCAATGGGCTTGACCACCGTCCAAAAATCCAGGTGACAGCTGTTGCTTTTCCTTGAACAGTCCATCTCCTTGGTTGATAAAAAGAAATAAAGGATTGACACCATGCGTCTGCCCTTTTGTCGAAACCATATCAAGATATCCGTCATTGTTAACGTCAGCCCATGATCTGTTTCTGGTGAAGGCAGGCATATTGTGAAGAGCAGGTTGGTATGCTCCGGCAACGTACATGTACGTGAAGGTGTCGAATACAATGTCGGTGTCTAGATCTCCGTCCAGGTCCTGCCAATGAACTTCAGTGCGCAGGTTATTAGGATTGGATATCGTCGTAGACTGAATGCCAAAGGCGAAGTTGCCATTGTTAACACCGATCTTAACACCTTCATTGTCAAGGAATATAAAATCGATGTCCCCGTCTCCGTCGCCATCATTGAAGTCATAACTCCTGGCATCAATAGCCACAGCAAAAGCGCCGACTTCACGCGTATACACTCCGTTGGTGTTCTGATAAACTTTAACAAAACTCAGTGCGTCATCGCTCGGGTCTGAATACAACTCGACAATGTCGAAGTCGCCGTCGCCATCCAGGTCGACCCATTCAATACTAGAATAGACATTCAGCTCAGGAGAAATCGTGAGCGGTGTTTTGGTCAGGGTTTGAGCATCTGTTTGCCATGGAAGTAAAAAAATGGCAACAACCCCAAAAAATTTATTATGCATTTGCATAAAAGGGTTACAAAAAGCTTGAAGCTACAAATTATTTCCGCTTCACCATCAACAGCTTAGGCGTGAGTAAGTTTTTAGTTCATATTACATTTTTATAAACGGCGAGATCTCCTTTGTGTAGAATAATACAAGACGGTGCATCGCGCGCGTGCAGGCAATGTACAGCATGCTCTTATCAACGTCTGTCCGATAGTTATTAGCAGATGCAAACGGGACGATCACTTCGTCAAACTCCAGTCCTTTTGCCAAATGCGCCGTGGTAATAATCACACCGTGTGTGAAAGAAGTACTTTCGGGCGTCAGCAAATTGATACCCGGGGATTTTAATGTATTATAAACTGTCTCTGCTTGTTCCTGGGTTTTGCAGATAATTCCCAGCGCCTGCCTCCCGGAATTTTCGAAAAGGCCAATCTGATTCTTAATCTCCTCCAGCTCTTCCAGATTGCTGTTAAAAAGACGGACAACCGGAGGTTCCCCATGCCTCTCCATGGGAATAATATTTGGATTACTGAAGATGGATTGGGCAAAAGCGGTGATCTCCCACGTCGACCTGTAGCTTCTGAAAAGTTTT
>DASQTN010000762.1:0-2624 GCA_035641895.1 Chryseolinea sp.
CAAACATGATTATTTTTTTAAGTGGTTGTTTAAATAGGGTTAAAACTAAGCTTCGCGAAAGTTTGAAACTTTCGTGAAGCTGCAACTAATACTCATTTTTTCCATCCAAATCATCGATCAACAAACTCTTGGTTTTATTTAAGATTTCGTTGAAGAAATTTTTGGAGGCACCGACATGCTTCTTCACTTTCGTAGCTCTTACAATTTCGCGAGCTTCTTTGTAACGATCTTCCCTTTCATCAAGAGAGCGAAAACCCGCGAGAACCAAACCGACAGCGGTAGCATACATCGGACTTTTTACAGACTCGATTTTACTCTTGCCAAGATGTTCGTTGGGGTAACCGATACGCGTATCCATACCAGTCATGTATTCAACTAATTGTTTGAGACTGCTCAATTGAGCACCTCCACCGGTTATGACAATACCGCCAGCCAACCTATTTTCAAATCCTGAACTGATAATTTCGGCGTGTGCCATTTCTATGACTTCTTCCATTCTTGCCTGAATAATATTGGAAAGGTTTTTCACAGAAATCTCTTTGGCAGCACGGTTTCGGATTCCAGGAATCGAAACCACCTCATTCGGACTTGCTTCTTCTGCAATAGCTTTTCCAAACCGCGTCTTTAATTGCTCTGCCTGTTGCGGCAGGACCATCAGACCTTGCTTAATATCATTTGTTACGATGTTACCACCGAAAGGTATTACTGCAGTATGACGAATAATGTTATCGTAAAAGATTGCAATATCTGTTGTACCACCACCTATGTCTATGAGACAAACCCCTGCCTCCTTCTCTTCATCATTCAGTACGGCCAGGCTGGATGCAAGAGGTTCTAATATAAGATCCTGAATTTCCAGTCCGCCTCTGCGAATACATTTGTTAATATTATTGATTGCATTGGTCTGCGCTGTTATAATATGAAAATCCGCCTCTAACCTGACGCCTGACATACCCACGGGCTCCTTGATTCCATCTTCATAATCAACCATATAATCCTGAGGCATCACGTGTATAATCTGGCTACCGGGAGGAACAACCATGCGATACATGTCTTGCGTTAGGCGCTCAACATCGTCGATTGTAATCTCATCTTCTTTTGAAGATCGTGTTATACCACCATGCTGAATAAAACTCCGGATATGTTGTCCGGCGATGCCTACATTTACAACCGCAATATCAATTCCCGCCTGATCCCCAGCGTCGCGTATAGCCTTCTCGATCGCATAAACAGTTTTATCAATATTGAAAACTATTCCTTTAACGACGCCTTCGGATTCGGCCTTTCCCATCCCGAGCACCTCGAGTTTGCCAAATTCGTTTTTGCGGCCGACAATGACACAGATCTTTGTAGTGCCTATATCGAGTCCGACTACTATTTTTTCATGTTCCATGGTTGTAAAGAGTTATTAGTGGTTGCTATAAAAGTTCTTATTCGGTTACAATTTGTCCTTCATATTCTAAGTTTACCCGGTTGTATTTATTCCAACCAGTCCGCGGAAGAATTTCCTTATAGAATATCAAAAGCTTCTTAAACTTTGCTTCCGTGTTTTCAGGCTTACCAAATTCTATTCTCTCATCACCTACCTGGGGAAAAAATGTAATTCGTGCTTTACTGTCAATATCCAGTTGGGCTATCTGGGCACTCCAAAATTCGTCATCGCGAATGGTGCTAATGAGCTGGAGAATTCTTTGACTTTCTTCCTTCTCATGCATGTTACTTTGTTTCAATAGTTGCGACACATAGCTTCCGCTTACCAACACAACCCTGGAGGTAAATTTGTCGGACACGGGCATTATAGTTCCGTCCTCTGCAATGTATCCATCGGGTCCATCATTCCTGACGATTCGCGCAACCGGCCTTCTTAGTTCTGCACTTACCACCAGGTTCCCTTTCAAGTCGGTATAGAGGTCAGCTTTTTTTATGAAAGGCTGCTTGCTTATCTTTTTTTCGATTTCCTTCAAACTAAGTCGATCAATGTTGGTACCCCTTAGGTTGTCTTTTTTAAGTTGCATCAGATCTACAATATCCGATTCGTCCAAAAAATGATTACCCTGAATATTGTCCACTTTAATTGTAATATCTTTTATTGATATGTCGCCTTGCTTCCTTTCAGTGAATGCAATTATGATCGCTACTACCACGATAGCAGCAATAATTTTAAGCTCGCGTCGGAGATTAAACTTAAACTTCATATTTACTTATGAGCAATTGTTTAATGGGTTCAACAAAAGTATCAATGTCGCCTGCCCCAATCGTAACCACCACATCAGCTGAGATGTCCTTGAATTTTTCCATTAGGTCGGATTTTCCAACCCTGATTTTCACTGGGCTCGTTATCTCGTTCATCAACATATCTGCGTCAACACCAGGTATCGGAAGTTCTCTGGCTGGATAGATATCCATCAGAAATAATTCATCCGCCAAACTGAGGCTCTTCGAAAATCCTTCAGCAAAATCTCTTGTTCGTGAGAATAAGTGCGGCTGGAAAATCACAGTCAATTTTCGCCCTGGATATAGTGATTTCATTGACTTTAAAAACGCTTCGATTTCCGTCGGATGATGGGCATAGTCATCTACATACACCACACGTTTTCCTTTAATGATATATTCAAAGCGTCTCT
>DASQTN010000763.1:0-3104 GCA_035641895.1 Chryseolinea sp.
GATTATCGGAAAGAAAGATGTGTGGGTTGAAGTTCTGTGGGATGGTGAACGGGCGTACGTTAAGGAAGGAAACCTTTTACCTGTCGAACTTTAATTAGTTTCGAGTTTCAAGTTTATAGTTTATAGTTTCCGGGAAAAAAAATTTTTGCGCTGAGCCGGACGTGTTACTAGTTACTACTGATCGAGCAGCAACATCGAAATTTCGCACCGTGCTTTAAGCTTTCCGCTTTTTGCTTTCTGCTCCTCCAAAAGCTGTAAGCTGAACGCTGTCTGGTGAGAGCTCTTGAACACGTCGAAGTCTCTACGCCTTAGCTTTCAGCTTTACGCTTTTTGCTTTCAGCTCAACCTAACCTTCGTGCTTTCCGCTCTTATTATTATCTTCATCCCCAACCAAAACCCTAACATTTTATGGAAGATCAACAATTACCTATCAACCTGGTGGCGATACTCGTTGCAGTGGTCGCCAACTTCATTCTTGGATTTCTCTGGTATACCCCATTATTCGGTAAGGCGTGGGCAAAAGAAATGGGATTCGATATGTCTGTGAAGCCACCGGCCTCAGCAATGGTAAAAGGGATGATCTTCATGGTAATCGGTAATTTTTTCCTAGCCTATGTATTTGCACACAATATTGCGGCGTGGAGCTACGTACCTGGAATCGATCAGATGTCTGTTACAGCGCAAATTCTAAATTCTGCCGTCTTTACATGGCTGGGCTTTTACCTTCCTATAGACCTTAGCGCTGTTGCATGGGAAAACAGGTCATGGAAATTATTTTTCATCAACACCGGATATCATTTTATGATGCTGCTGGTGGCGGCGGTGATTTTGACGTTGATGTCGTGAGGATTGTAGATTGTAGATTGACGATTTTAGATTGGGAGCTCAATCGAACTTTGTGGGATTTTGCTTTGGCAAAGAATGTTTCACGCAAAGTGCGCAAAGGAAATTTTCGCAAAGGCCGCGGGATGATGCGCGTATCGTGGGCGTTGGAATAACGCTGATGACCTGCGCAGAGACACGAGATATTTACGGGAGTGCCAGTTTCGCCTGCCGGCAGACAGGCTTTGAGACTTAGTGTCTTCGTGGCATGAATGTCTCGCGCAGGTATCAACGACTGGGTTCGGAGGAATCGAAAGCGAGTGTAATGATGCCTTTGTATTGTTTATCGGAATACTCAAGGTGATAGAAGTACATGCCTGACACTTCTCCCTGAGCATACCATCGAAAATCGCGTTCAGCGCTTTCAAAAACCGATTTTCCCCACCGATTAAAAATGGTGATCCCTTTGAACGTGCCGGTACAATTATCTCTTGGAAGAATATTGATCAGCTCCCCAGTGACTTCGTCTTCCTTTACCATCGCAAAGAAATCATTTTTATTGTCGCCGTTCGGTGTGACGAAATTCGGTGGCAGAAATTCGCCGCCTTCACTCTCAATATCGTTGATGTTGATATTAACAATAACGGTGTCGCCCTTTTGATTGAAACATCTGTCGTCAACAACACGAAAGGTAAACTCATATTGATTCTGATAATTATCCTCTGTAAAGATAGAGCACTCAGGGTTCCAGCTAAATGTGGTCTCAACCGTTCCGCGTCCTTCAGCATTTGCAAAAACATAACCGACGGGTTCGACATTTCCTTCTGCCTTGATCAATTCCAACTTCAGCCAATCGGCCTGCGGCGATTTATCCTGGTCTGTTCCAATCAGCGCCAGCGTAATCGGTTCCCCTAATGTTGTGGTCATCGAATTGTTCAGCATCTGAATCTGCGGATTGGTATTGACGACCCGCAACGTCGGCTCCTGGTTGTCGGGGGGATAAAGCTTAACCGTAACGTCAAGGGTATCCGCGTTGTAATATTGGCATTTGTTCGCATTGTCTACGACGATGAACTCAAAAGTATACTCATCCTTTTTTTTGAGGTCCACAGCATCACAGAAAATATTCCATTGGAATTTGGACTGAATAACATTATTCCCACTTACGCTGGGGAAGCTTACATTCAACTTGTTGATATCAAAATCCTTTCCCTGAACACCCAGCACAATGAAATCGTTATCGGCATCAATACCTTTCACGTTGAAAACGAGTGTTTCATTTATTTTGCGTTTTAATCCGATGACCGCCCGTTCAAAAGGATCACTTGTTAAATCTGAATCAATGACAGGATCGTTATTACCCGGAAGGTTTACCTTCAATTTAAAATTCATGATATCCGGCTGCGCAAACGTGCACTCATCAATATCATCAAGCAACACTTTAAACCGGAATTCGGTTTTCTCTGAAAAGTTATATTGATCACATCTCGTATCCCATTCAAGCAGCCCTTCATACAATCCGCTTTCACTTTTCACCTGCGTGAATTTCAAACCATAATCTTCCAATCTAAATCCCTCTGGAACTATACCTGCTACCAGCATGTCGCCATCATCATCGAGTCCGCGAATAGCCCACGTCTTGATCGTACCTTCATTGAGTGTTTCGTCGACATCCGCGGTGGTAAAATAAGGAAGGTTATTCGGGGGTGGTGTGATATTTACCGTAATTCGTAACGTGTCGGATAGTGGAAGACTGCAGGCATCGTCATACGCCACAATTCCAACATCGAAAGGACCCTGAATATAAGGACATTTCTCAAAGCAGATCTTGAAGGATATCTTGCTACCATTGATCAGCGTGGCGCTGGAAATTGCCGGCAATATTTTACTGATATCTTTCCGGAAACCGAGTGGAATCGCCTTGATCTTTACATTCTCAGAGAAATTGTCGTCCTGTTTAGTAGCGTCTGGATCGGATACCTGCACTTCAATACACCGCAGCGAATCGGCTACGGTGCCACTGAAACTGATTTGCATATTCTCGTCGAAACCAAAAGCGGGATCACCTAACTTTTTTCCCAATATCTGAGGTGCCTCGGCGCGTGGACAAACATCCACTACCAACATTTGAAAATCACGCCGCACCTCCCCGATCTTGATACCGTTTCGAAATTCATCACACTTGACGGCAAATACGTACAAACCCTGTTGTGAAGGTGTGGCCGTTAAAAATCCCTCGGTCGTGATTGCGAGATCCGGATCTCCATTCAAGACGTTTTCAA
>DASQTN010000764.1:0-4884 GCA_035641895.1 Chryseolinea sp.
AGAGATCAATGGATCCGACAACGGAGGTCATTGCAGCAACTGGGCCAGTTGGCCAGCCAATTAAGCAGCTACGAAGATTGTAAGACTGAATAGAAGCCTTCTGGATCTAGTTCAGTTTTACAATTTTTGTTATTGAAACGTCCACGAGACGGGCATGCTCAGTGAAAAATCTTGCAAACTGGAGGGGTAAACTTAGAGACTTTTTGAATGCGTTTGTATTGTCGATATATTTGAAAACAACGATTAGCAAAAAGTTGAAGTAAAAGTGTCCTTGATCTAGTCCAAGCGTAAACACTAATAAAAGCCACGTACATGTCGGAATGTACGTGGCCTTTTTATTTACGCGGTGACATGGTTGTCTCAGAGTGTCATCATGATGTAAATTCTAAAACAAACAATAATCCTTAGGTAAGACCTAGCCAGCCAAAAAAAGTTTAAGATCCACCCTGCTGAAAGGAAATAATGCTAATTGAACCAGGCCAGCCTACACACGATGGAAAATAATTCCAACGACCAAAAAGCACAAGCTAAAAACCAATTGATAATGGTATGTTTGTGAATTTTACATTAACCTTTATCCGCTGACGTCAAGGACTCCTGTCAACTTCAAAAGACGACAGGAAATTAAATATTGTAACGGGTGGATACCTGTGAATAAACTAGACGATATATAGGTCAGGTCAACGAACCAACAATAGAGAAGCATTGAACAAAGTGATTTTAACATTGGAATTGCTATGAATTTAAAGGCCACGCAAATGCGAAGGGTGAAATTGGGCTGGTCAACAGGTAAAACAATCTTTCGGCCCTTTATTAAGGCAGGCTTTTATAATATGGGTGTGATATGTCTACAGCTGCACGGTTAATTTCGGGAAGCGCAGCTTCATGGGTCCAAATCGCCGTGAATATGGCCTCACAAGTCGCTTTGGTTCCGATTTACCTTAGCTATTGGGATGCGGAAACCTATGGCGTGTGGCTCGCGGTGCAAGGAATCATGAGTACGCTTTCAATGCTTGACTTAGGTCACCAGAATTTTTTGGCCTATGAATTCTTACGGTTGGGATACGACGATAGGCCGGCGCTGGGTAAATATTTGTGGTCTGGAGTCGTTATTGGATTAATAATAAGTTTGGCCCAGATCGTTCTCATCATCATCTTTATTTTTTCGGGTACGCTTGGCTTTCTTTTGGGGGCGTCAGGTATCGAGAACAGCTCGTTGCTGAATCAAGCAGGCATCGCGCTATTGTTACAAGGTTTTTCATGGTTGGCGTTTGGCACTTCTACCGGTTTGATTGGCAGGTCGCTCGCAGCTTTTGGGTACTTCCCAAGAACCGCGTGGTGGACCGTTGTATCGGCAACTGTAACAGCAGTGGCGCCACTTGCAGCAGTCATTATGGGAGCGGATCTGGTGACTACCAGCGCCGTCTTAGTACTGGGTGCGAGCTCTTATACCATACCAGTCTACATCGACTTTTTCAAAATCCTTAAGAAAGAAAAAATAGACTTTGTCAAACCATCTTTGGCGATTGGATATGCAAATTTTAAAAAGTCGTTACCCCTTTTAGGAAAATCCCTTTTTGAAAATGTACGGCAGCAAGGTGTACGTCTTATCTTGACCCCGCTGGCCGGCCCCGTTGGGCTTGTTGCATTTTCTACAATGCGTACCGGCGCCAACGTTGCCTTGCAAGGTCTTAATACAATTGTAAATCCGCTGGTTCCCGATCTAATGAGGTTCTTGCATGCCCGTGACCAGTCTCGTACTGAATCCGCTTTTGCAACGATTTGGATTTTGGTGATCGCCGTTATGGCTCCGGGGGTTGTAATCCTGCAGGTCGTAATAGAACCGTTGTACATTTTATGGACGCAGAATAAAGTTTCATTTGATCCGTTGCTGTTTGCGTTACTGTCCTTTGGTGTTCTTGTGTACGCTGTGGTGCAGCCCGCCATGGCAGTGGTTATTGGTAATAATTTAACTAAAACCCAGCTGGCACTCACGGCACTGGCTGCGGTGATCGTTATTGGTGTGTTGATCCTGTCGGTGCCAATATTGGGCCTGGTAGGTGCGGGAGCTGCTTTATTGCTGGCCGAAATCAGCGCTGCCGTTGGTTATAAAATGTATGCAAAAAGGTGGTTAAAGCGAAACGATTTACAGTGGCCGAGTCGTGCATTTCATATTGCCATGTCGGCGTTGATCATCACTGCTGTTTCGTTGGCCGGGTTGATCATAGCGCCTCAATTCAAGTGGATTTTGCTGCCGATATCAATGTTCCTGTTCGCGTGGAATGTCCTGAGATATTGGAAGATACTTCCTCTAATTGCAAAGCAAAATGCAAAAAATATTGTTATGCGGATACCTGTTGTCAATACGATAGTTTCACAAATTCTGACAAAATTTAATCAGAAGACTTTGTAGGCATACAACGATGCAACTACACGCTAAAGTAAACGCTTTTAGCGCAAGCCAGGATAAAAATCCAACCATAATTACTTGAATTGTAGCTTACGAAGTGTTACGGGGAATGACATTCGCGACAACTGCAATTATGCGAAGGAGGTCTCTCAAAGTTTACCCTATGTTTTGCGAATATCCAATTTTTACTAGTTTTATGCCCTCTTGGGTGAATTGGGATAACAACCTGATGCACATTCAGAAACTGAGTGCCGCATGTCAAAAATGTGAATTCCGCTATGAAGAAACTACTTACTGTTGCTATCCCAACGTACAACCGCGCTGAGTTGCTTAACACCCAACTATCATGGCTGGCCCATGCTGTCAAAGGCTTTGAGGACGAAATTGAAATTTTTGTATCTGATAATTGTTCAACGGACAATACGCAGGAGGTCATCAAAAAGTGGAAAGCAGAGCTGAACAACGTAACATTTAACTCTTGCAAGAATGCAGAGAACATTGGTGTAATGAAAAATATACATCAGTGTTTGATTTCTGCAAGTACGAAATACGTTTGGACTATTGGCGATGACGACCCTATTCAGGATAGGGCAATATCGTATACCATTAACAAATTTAAACAATACGATGATGTGTCATTGTTGTTGTTGAACTTTTCTGGCCGCAACCAGTTAACCGGCGAACCAGAGCACCCACACACAATCGTTGGTAACCGCTGGTTTGACATTGAAAGTGAGGACGGAAACGGAGATGGAAAAGAAATATTCCAGCATTGCATCACTAAAAGTGTTGGCGCAGTCATTTTCCTCACTGCTATTGTTTACCACACGGACTTAATGTTGCGCGCTGCGCGCGCCTGGCCCGGTGGCGAAACTAACTGGATGTACCTAGCCTATCTGGCTGGCTATTGCGCTGCTAATGGTAGAACAATTGTCACAAAAGAAAATTACCTCGAATGTATTGTTGCTGTTAGTAATTGGCAAAAAGATCCGAAAGCATCACTGCTCATGCAATATAAGCACGTACCTGAAGTTCTGCAGAAACTAACAGAAAACGGTTACTCCAAAAAGTTCTACCGCACGATGATGTTCCGCACTCTTAAAGACGCTAACCTGAGAGTGATGTTAGGGGCTTTAAGAAGGTGGCCTACATTTGCACTTCGTACTCTTGTTCCCTTTTTAACTTCTGTAGGCGGTGCTCTTGTGGGGGCATCACCCGGTCGGCAATTAAAAATGGCGGAGCGTGAACGGTAAGGATTCGTCGTAAAATTGAGGTTCCTAATGATATTTCTTGCTCCATCTTGAACGTTCCAATTGATTGTCATCCCTGTTTATAGGTAGTCAAAAATTTCTCCGAAGCACTGGCTTGTACTAGATGTCCCGTTGTGGACTTTATTCCCACGTTTTCAATTCCCAATTAAAGAAATTTTTTATTTTTTGGACTCATTGGCGAACGACCAACGTAAATCCCCCATAACAACTTTTCCGTTAGGTTATGCGAATGTTAGTCAAATACCAATTAACCGTTATTTCATACCCCGGTCGAATAAAAATTACTAGTTCACGAAAACTTTTTGCGACTTAATTGTTAGCTTAGAGTCGTGGACCCTCCAAAATTTAATTTCAAAAATTTAATCAAATGATATGCGTAATCTTTACAAGAGTTTCGTCATAAGTGTACTCTGTTGTACACTTTGGTCCCCATTCACCAACGCGCAGTCGTATCCTGCGGGTTTTGCTCAACAATCCATGGGAAATGGATTGCTTGTTCAAACAGCTTCCGCCTTTGCACCGGATGGTCGGATATTCGTCGCCGAACAAACGGGAAGGATTCGAATCATAAAAAATGGAGCTCCCCTCGCAACTCCGTTCGCCTCGCTTACGGTTGACGCCAGCGGCGAAAGGGGTTTGCTGGGAATAGCGGTGGATCCTGATTTCTTAATTAATAAGTTTATCTATGTGTATCATACGGTACCGGCGGCGGGTGCCGCATCGCCTTACAATCGGGTAATTAAGCTTAACGCTACTAATGATGTCGTTAGCGGTTCGCCGGTAGTACTACTTAACCTGGAGCCTTTAACATCCAACATTCACAATGCTGGAGCAATGCATTTTGGGCCAGATAAAAAACTGTACATCGCGGTCGGCGAAAATGCAAGGCCCTCGACTGCGCAAGATCTTACCAACTATGGCGGTAAATTACTGCGGGTAAATACCGATGGAAGCCCAGCTGCAGGTAATCCATTTATCACCAACGCGAATGACAAAGCGAAGCGAGTGTGGGCCTACGGTTTGAGAAATCCGTTTACATTTGCTATAGATAAGGAAACAGGTAAGATCTTCGTGAATGATGTCGGCCAGGCCGCATGGGAGGAAATAAACGACGCGACTGTAGGTGGACGGAATTTTGGCTGGCCAACTACGGAAGGAAAATTTACTCAGGCCACCTACCCGAATTTTACTAACCCGGTTTTT
>DASQTN010000765.1:0-4412 GCA_035641895.1 Chryseolinea sp.
TTATGTTCCCACGATTTCGGAAGTATTATTTTCAACGAAGCTAGTGAATCCTCAGGAAACTGTAAAACTTAATTTTATCGCGCCAGCAACAGCAGGAGATTATCCTTTTGTCTGCACATTCCCAGGGCACTGGTCAATCATGAATGGCACGATGAAAGTTGTGTCAAAGAAGTCTTCATTATAAAAATCCTTCCTAGTGAGTCTAAACGTAAAATTTGCAGTCAGCACCTGGTTATGGACATCTCCTTTTACCACAGAGTCGGTCAGCTTGTTTCCAAAAATAAAATCGATGGGCTATGATGCCGTCGAAATTCCTGTAGAATATCCAGAAAAAATCGCCGCAAAAAAAGTGCGTGAAGCCCTTAATGTAAACGGCCTTTCGCCTGTTGTTTGCGGCGCATTCGGACCATCGAGGGATCTTACCCATGATGATCCGGCTGTACACGACGTCTGTTTCGATTACATCGTTCAATGCCTTGATCTTTGTAATGAGTGGGATGCAAAATTTTTAGCGGGACCGATGTACTCTGCTGTGGGCAAGGCAAGAATGGTTTCACCGGAACAAAAAAAATTGGAATGGGATCGTGCTGTGACAAATATTCACAAGGTAAGTACCCTTGCCGGGGCACGAGGGTTGGAAATTGCCCTTGAACCATTAAATCGTTTTGAATCCGACTTAATTAATACCGCAGAAGATGTCATGAGACTTATCCAGGATGTTAATCATCCCTCGGCGAAAGTGTTGCTCGACGGGTTTCACATGGCAATAGAAGAACGTGATCTCGAGAAAGCCATCACATCCGTCGGCGACAAACTTATTCACGTACAAGTTTCGGAAAATTACAGGGGGACACCAGGCACGGGGCAGACGCCCTGGAGTTCATTCAAAAATGGCCTTGCTAAAATTAAATATCAGGGTGCGGTATCGATTGAAAGCTTTACACCAGAAATTAAAGAACTTGCCGGGGCGGTATGCATCTGGAAGAACCTGGCATCCAGTCAAGATGAATTTGCTTCAGAGGGACTGGCCTTTCTAAAAACACTTTTAACCGCTTAACATATCATGAGCAACAAAAAAATCAATATCGCAATTGTTGGATTGGGGTTCGGAGCAGAGTTTATTCCGATCTACAAAAAACATCCGAATGCCAACTTAATGGCTATTTGCCAGCGGACAAAATCAAAGGTTGACGAAATCGGAAATGCCTTCGAAATTGAAAAGCGCTATACCGACTACGATCAACTATTAAAGGACCCCGACATCCATGCGGTACATATCAACACACCCATTCCAGATCATGCGATTCAATCAATAAAAGCTTTGAAGGCGGGAAAACATGTAGCCTGCACGGTGCCCATGGCTACGACCGTGGCCGAATGTGAGGAGATTGTGAAGCTTGTCGAGGCAAATAAGCTCACTTACATGATGATGGAAACCGTGGTGTACGCCCGTGAGTTTCTTTTTATGAAAGAACTTTACGAAAAAGGTGAACTCGGTAAAATTCAATTTTTAAAAGCAAGCCACCAGCAGGACATGGATGGATGGCCGAATTATTGGCCAGGACTTCCGCCCATGTATTACGCAACACACTGTGTGGGGCCAATCCTAGGATTACTCCGCAAGGATGCAGAATACGTTTCCTGCTTTGGTTCAGGCACAATACGGCAAGAACTGCAAAAACATTATAACTCCCCTTTTGCCGTGGAAACAGCGCACGTCAAGTTAAAAGATTCAGATCTTAGCGCACATCTTTACCGTTCCTTATTCGACGTTGCACGTCAGTACCGTGAGAGTTTCGAAGTTTATGGCTCCAAAAAAACCGTTGAGTGGCCACTTATTGAAGGGCACCCTTTGATTCTACACGTGGCCAAACGGCCGGAGCCAGAGATACCGGAAGAAGTGGAATGTCCCGATTATGCGAAACTATTACCTGAACCTATTCAGCGGTTTACAACGAAAGGGGTATACGATGCAAATGAACATCAACATCTTTCATTCACGCAGGGCGGCGGGCACGGCGGTTCACACCCTCACCTGGTACATCAATTTCTTATGGCGCTGGTGGAAAACAAAGAACCTTATCCAAACGCGAAGCAATCTGCAAATATCACGTGCGTCGGTTTACTGGCTCACGAATCCGCCCAAAAAGGTGGGTTGACCATAAAGCTGCCCGAGTTTACGCTAAGCTAACCCGTCCTAGTTTTTGTGATTGCACGGATCACGATGCCATCGATTTCAAAAGCAAAATTTAATGGCATTTGCTGATGTATGATTAGGCTCGCTTTTTCTGACGAATCGATCGCATCATGCCACGACTGAACCAGTCCGTCTAACAGAGAAATCTCTGGAATGTTTTTTTGTAATTTGACAGGAGATGGTCAGAAGAAATTGAACATCGGGTCTGGAATTTTTTTATATTAGATAGCGTACTACTACCTATCATGGAATATCCAAAGCCTAAGCCTATTCCAAGGAGACTTCACATAAATTCAAAGGCGTCAACGACGCTCCTTATTATTGCCATAATTTTGGTGTTGGCGACATTGGCCACAACATCCTACAGAAACCTGATAAACAGGCGGTCAGTCGGATGGATAAGTCATACCCACGAGATAATCGAGGCGAGTCGGGCGTTGCTGAGTAGTGTAGGTGATGCCGAAGCTATTCATCGCGACTTAATTTTAGCGGCTGATACGAGTGGACTAACACAGGGATTTACCTCCGCATTTATCAGGGTAGATACGTTGCCGGAAGTAATACGGACGATGACGATCGACAATCCTTCCCAGACAAACCTTCTGGATAAAAAGATAATTCCTTTGACAACAGTTCAATTGCAACGCTGGCTGGAAAACCTAAAATATACTTCCACCGGAATTGAAAAGTACGTTTCAACGCTAGCTGATCGTAATCGGAATGCCTTATTAGATAGTATCTACCACTTTACTTCAACTTTCATAGACAATGAAGAACGTTTGTTGGTAAAGCGGAACGCAACCTTAGTGAGCGACTACCTCATTACTGATATCATTCGTTTTACATTCTTGTTCGGGATTGCAACGATTTGCCTGGGTGCATTTTTTACCATCAGAAATCAGTTGAGAGAAAACAAAAACCTGGTCGCTGATCTTGAGAAAATGAATGCAAGTCTTGAATTAAGAGTAGAACAGCGCACACAAGAACTGAAAGAATCTCTCGATGAAATCCAGTTTTTATATGATCATGCTCCTTGCGGACACCACACCATAGCCCCAAATGGGTTGATAGTGAAAATGAATAAAACGGAGCTGGAATGGCTGGGATATTCGGAAGAAGAAGTGGTCGGTAAAAAATATGCTGGTGATTTTCTTACTAAAGCTTCCCGCGAGGCACGTGAACAAGCGCTTGAAACACTTAAGAAAATCGGCCATATGGAAAATCTTGAATTTGAATTTGTACGCAAGGACGGGTCCATTTTTCCTGTGCTGATCAATACGATTGCTTACTTCGATTCAAATGGAAATTTCCTGTTAAATCGTTCAACGGTTTATGATATCAGCCTCCGGAAGCAATTAGAACAAAAGTTAAAGGAAGCAAACGCTTATTTGACCCACCTAAACAAAGAAAAAAATCGATTTCTTGGCATCGCTGCACACGATTTGAAAAATCCTGTTAACGCAATATCCAGTCTGGCCCACCTCTTGAAAAGATCAAGTGATCTTAAGAATGAGGATCTTGAGTATTTGAATTTAATTGAAGTGACAGCCGCGAAAATGAAAATGCTCATTGAAAAACTATTAGATCTGAACCGGATTGAACAGTCAGGCCCGCTTGTTCAAGCGCAGATGGTTAACGTTGAAGCATTTTTAAATCATGTCGTAAAAAACTTTTCGGAAATCTCAAAAAAGAAAAATATCACCATCATTTTAGAAAATAACGTTGGAGGTTTTGAATTCTTATCGGATCAATCTCTTCTCGAGCAGGTCTTAGACAATCTGATTTCCAACGCGATAAAATTCTCACCTGCTAACAGGATGGTTTGGCTGCGTACCAAAAGAAATGAAAAGCAACTGACCTTCGAGATGGAAGATCAAGGACCGGGCATTAGGCCCGAGGAATTGCCTAAACTATTCGGGACGTTTCAGCGATTGAGCACCAAGCCTACAGGCGGAGAAGAATCAACGGGTCTGGGTCTATCCATCGTAAAAGCGATTGTCGAGGTTCTGGACGGAGAAGTTACAGTAGCAAGTGAGTTGGGACGGGGGACGACCTTCACCGTCGTTCTAAACTTAAAAAACTGAATCCGAAGGTCGCCTGCGAAGTGGAATCCGTATGTTGTTATGTTGTTGACCAGATGGTTCATTCGCTCTTACACACGCCCATTCCAACTCTTCCGTTGGTGGCACTGGCTGTAAAAGCTTTTCCGATATTG
>DASQTN010000766.1:0-6317 GCA_035641895.1 Chryseolinea sp.
GGGTACGATGTGATGGGCGATGACGATCAGCGATGATCCACCGCCTTATGTATTTTTAGTTTAGCATAAATCCAATGTCAAAGGTATTGAACGAACCCTTCCATGTTCGTGCGAATCTTATACACTTTGCTGTAACTAACGATATACAATGTTTTCATATCTGTATCTCCGAAGCAAAGGCTTACCGGAAAAGAAGGCAAATTGATCATCCCTACAAAGTTCCCTTTTGAATTGAAGATTTGCACACCATAGTAAGTGGCAACGTATAGGTTACCCTGCGTGTCGATAGCCATACCGTCAGCGCTGGAGGACCTGCCCTTTCTGTCAAGCACATTTCCCGTTAGAAATAGCTGCGCAAACTTGCGGCCATTGCTGATAGTACCCTCGGCACCAACATCGTAGGCCCAAACAAAGTTGTCCTTTTCACTATTGACAGGAAACCACGATTCATTATCGTAACAATTGTTGATATAAAGTGTCTTTCCATCTGGCGACAAAACAATACCATTTGGCATAGCAAATTCGTTAGGCTCTACTAACCTGGTTATTTTTCCATCCGGCGAAACATAATATACCGCACGGCCAGGTTGAAATTTTGTGGGCTCCATAGTGAACTGTGGATCGGTGAAATAAAAGCCGCCTTTAGCATCGGTCACGACATCATTAGGGCCATCGATAGATTTGCCTTCATATTTATCAGCCAGTACTTTTACTATTTGTCCTTTGGGCGTCATTTCTACTACGCGATGCCCCATCATATCGCATACAATGAGATTTCCGTTTTTATAAGGATAAAGTCCATTGGTTTGCATTTTACCTTCGGTTATGTTTTTATAACTGCCGCTTGGATCAAGTTCAACAGTAGAGCTTTTCTTCGGATTTGCGTTCCAATCCTGGTCGAAATACATGTTCGAAAAATATAATTTGCCGTTCATCCATTTCGGTCCTTCACTGAAATTCAATTCAGGTTTTGTCTTTTTCCCATCAACGAGTAATTCCAGCTTGACGCCTTCTGGAATTATTTCATGGTAAGCTGTCGTTGCCGCTTTCTCTTTCTCCAGATAATCCGGCCGCGCTGGCCAAAAAATATCTAACACATCGCACCCCAGGTCTCCGATTTCGGCAGCGTGAACCATGTTTCCAGGAATGCGAACCACATCGTTGGTTTTCATGGAGTGCTTTCCATCAAGAAGTATCTCCTCGCAAGTTCCTCGTAATACGAACATCATCTGCTCTTCAGGATGTATATGGTGAGGGAACACGGAATTAGGATCCATAGAAATGAAACTCAGCTGCATATTCCTGCCAGACACCAATCTTGAATGCGCACCCGGTGCAAGCTTGGTGAGTTGAACGTCGTACAGATTGTACACGATGTTAGCTGTTACGTTGGGCGTTTGTGTTGATGCTATATCCGCTACATCGTCAGGTAGCTTTTTTCCTCCAGTTTTTTGCAGGTAATCGAAACGCACAGGACTGTGAATCTCAAGTACTTTTGCCCCGAGTGCTCCGGCCGTTACAGCAGTTTTTGCTCCTTTTTCCAGGTATACAAAATCCGTCCTTGGGGTTGCACTGTGTATACCATCCGGTTCTTCTCTTTTTCGCCCGATCATGTTGACGATTGACCCATTGACAAGCTGATCCACCGATCCCTCGAGAACAAAAACGAACTTGTCGGCAGGTAATTCTTCTTCTTCGATTTTTGCATTAGGGTCAAGTTGTAGCGTAGCAACCATGATACCGGTTCCCCAGAAAATATTGGCTTTAACACCAGGATATAATTCGGTGCCGGAAAGACTATCAACACTAGTCACTTTCGCCGCCTCGAGGTTTGAGGTAAGCGACGTTTTAGGAAGTCCTGAAAGTTTCCTTTCGGTGAGATTATGTTGTTTAATGAGCTCCTGGTTTTCTGTCTGCCACGCCGGTGGCGACGTACACTGCGTAATCGCAATCGACAGGGCGGTCAACATGGCGTGAGCCAAAATTTTCCTGAGATTTTTACGGTTCATATTCGATGTTCGTTTGATAACAGGCGCTGAAAATAACTATTTGTTCAATTAACACATAGTTATTTCATTTCAGACATTGTAACATTTCGAGTGAAGCAGATCACAGACATGACAAAAAAACTTCAGTCGCTAATTATGGTGTGCCTAGAGGAAGTGCGGGGTAAAACGGAATGGATCATTAAAACAGTATATGTTCAAGGCTTAATGAATTTTTCAATCTAATGTGGTGAGCGTGCTTCATCTCACCTACCTTACAACATATCATCAGACAAAATGAAACCTACGCTGTGAACGTTTTCAATCCTAATGCTCGAGTCATTGGCGAAATACTTTCGAAGCTTGGCAATAAAAACATCAAGACTTCGGCCTTTGAAGTAATCGCTCTCACCCCATAAGGCGATCAAAATCTCATCTTTTTTTGTGATCTGGTTTTTCTTGAGACAAAGAAGTTTCAATATTTCGTTTTCCTTCGCGGTAATTCTTCTTACAACCTCACCAGTCGACAATGTCTGATTCCTGGGATCAAAGTGATACGACCCAATTTTGAAGCATGAATCTTTAGCTCCGTTTACCTGGACGTGTGATCTACGTAGTATGGCTTTTATCTTATACAGGAGTTCAAACGTTTCAAACGGCTTCGTGATGTAATCGTCGGCACCCGATTGAAAACCTCTGATCTTATCATCGAGCAACGATCGGGCTGTAAGGAAAATAATTGGAACATGCTCATTTCTCAAACGAATTTCCTTCGCGAGTCCGAAGCCATCACCATCAGGTAAAGAACAATCGAGAATACACATACTGAAGACATCACCAAGAAATGATTGGAGTCCAGCCTTTACATTTATTGCCAGCTTTACCTCATACCCTTCCGACGTCAGAAAACTTTGCAGCAACAGCCCCGCGTTAGTATCATCTTCAACAATTAATATATTATCTGCCATGGTGCGCTACGACAATGGTAGTTGAATGACAAAGCAACTTCCTGAAACACCGTCACTGGAAAGGGAAAGTTTCCCTCCGTTCTTTTCAACGGAAGTCCGGGCAAGGTAAAGTCCCAATCCAAAACCCTCCGGTAACCTGGTATCTGACCTCACACGATAAGCTTTCTTGAAGACCAACTCGTGTTCATTGGATGGTATACCCGGGCCGTTGTCTTCGATTTCAATACTGATTCCATTTCCTTCATTTCGAGTGCTGATCTTTATCAATGAACCGGCTTGTGAATATGTAATGGCATTATCAATAATATTCATCATCGCACTTGAAAGTTGAAGCTGACTTCCTTTCACGATTGCCTGTTCTGCGTTGAAATGCTTTTTGATACTTCCTTCTGTTTCCTGCAATTTCATGCTAAAGGCTTCAATCGTCTGGTCGATCAATGCGTGAACATTAATCTCACCCTGGTCAGTGGCGTCTTCCAGCACTGCATCTATGGAGGCCATACCCAAAATCTTTCGTGTTCTGTCTTTCAGGCGGGCCGCTTCGGTTTCAATAATCGAAACAAAGTGATTCTTTGGTGAATTGGTAATCTCTTGGTCACGATTTAGCAGTGTTAAAGCAAAAGAAATATTTGAGATTGGTGTCTTAAGGTCATGAGCCATCGTGTTAATAAAATCAACCGTTTCTTTCCTGATCTTTTTTTCCCGCATCAGTGCCCTAATCGTGCTGATGAATATCCAAATCAATAAGATCATTACACCAACGGAAAGAATAAAAGTGCCGTTGATCTGCGAGCGAACCAATTGCGCTTGCGACGGTATTTTGATATGAACGAGCACATTTTGCATTCCCGCTTTCGCGGGATACAGTAGTGCCTGACTCAACGATAATGGGTTTCGCGTTGTGTCACCTATGTATGGAGAAAATGTTGTCTGAAATGGCACGTGAATGTTATAGAACCACAGGTGGCGCTCAATTACAGAGTCAATCTTTGCTTTTTCCTGTTGCGTGAACGAGATTTCAAACGTTCCCTTGCCATGCGAAACACAACTTTCAACGTTCGAACATAAGCCGCGATTTTTTGACAGCACATCCATTGAACTGCAAAGCGCCATGTTCACCCGCTGGCTTAAAAAACTCTCTTCGATCCGCGCCGATTCCATGAGCCAGGAAACCTGCGTAATAAGGATTGTGCTTACGAGAACAAACAACACCACGGCATATATCCAAACGCGATTCTTTGACATATTAACTCGTATTTACGTGCAAAAATACCCACAAATTTTGGCAGAAGCAGCACGGTTGACGACCTCCATAACATTTTAACTTTTCGTTAACACTCTTCTAACTTTTCATTGGCACACCCGTGGCAGCACTTGCCCGTAAATTTGATCACGAATAAAATAAACTATAAAATATGAAAAAGCTCATTGTATTAATTCTCCTTGCGGTATGCTCCTTTGCCACATATTCACAGTCATGTGCACAAAGCTGCGACAAGAAATCATGCGGGCCAGAAGGTACAAAGAAAGAAGAAGCCGCTGTAATCTCGACTATGAGAAGCGATCTTCAAACAGTAATCGCAAAAATGTCAAAGTCATCATTTTCATTTGACAATCAACTGAAAGAAATGACAATAGAAAAGGGCACAAGTGATGATGAAAGCTTACTCTACATTTCACAGGCAGCGACCTCAATCCGCTATGAGCTACTCAACAAAATAGAACCTTCGAAGCTTCTTGCTTCATTGAAGGATTACAGACCTTCAGCCTCGTCAACAAAACAGCAAATGGTGGCCAACCTGAAAAAAGAAATCCATTTACTCGCGGCTCAAGCCGAAAAACTATAACGAATGAAGTATCGCGTATGGGTAAGCCTGACACTTGCAATCAGTTTTATTGTGCTATCGATATCAGGCTTGCTCTCTTTCTTTCTTCCCTACCACAGAACAACTGCCACAATTCATTCAATCTTTGGATTTCTGTTTTTCCTGTCTGTGATGCCACATATCTGGAATAACTTCAAAAACTTGCGATCATATATAACCCGGCAGCGATGAATTTCCGCAGAGAATTCTTAATTGTGGTAGCTGCTTTAGCTAGTTTGTTTGCATTCTCGTATTATGAGCCAACTCCAATCAGAAGGATGATGGACTGGAGAGCTGCCAGAAACACTCAAGCAACAAACGAAGTCGCATTAACTGACTATCAATTTTACGACTATACAAAAGGGAAAGAGGCTGACCTCACAATAGATTTTCTGAAAGGAAAGCATTTCTGGAATCCTCAGCTTGCTATTTGGCTTGAAGACTCCGCCGGAAATTACATCGAAACATTGCTCGTCACTACATCAACGGCAAAAGGATTGTTTTACAGCGGCAGGTCTGCTTCCAACTTTAAAGAGGCTGATGAAACAAAGTTAAAAGACAACAGCCCAACAAGAAGAGTCGATGCCTTGCCGTATTGGTCACATAAACGCAACTATAAGTATAGCGATGGACTCTATTCACCGCCCCCTGGTGAACCGCTTCCCGATGGAATCACTGGTGCCACTCCAAAAAAGAATTTCTATTTCAAGACAAATGAATTTCGAATAGATGATCTCGAAACGTTTCGGGTTATAGTCGAAGTGAATGTCGCATTCGACGAAAATGAATTTTATTCCGAGTATGACTTTTTGGAAGACTCTTTATATCATGGAGGTACCGGATTGCTAGGGCAGCCTTCACTGATCTACGGTACTACAGTGAGTCGGCAAGATGAGGGAAGGTATTATGTGTTGTCTTTATTAGGTCACGGTCATCATTCCGGAGCAACCGGTGAACTGATAACAGATATGAAAACGGTTACTACAGCCAACGATATTGTAGAGAGGATAGTGGTAGGGGTGAAAGACGAATGGTACAAATGAAGATAGTTTCAAGTTTCGAGTTTCGAGTTTGAAGTTGTGCGACTTTACGTCTTGCGAGCTCGGAATGGCGGAAACTTGAAACTTCAAACTCGAAACTTGAAACTAACTGTATGGTGTGCGAAAAGTGTGCGCGCAAATTTTGTCGAACGGAAGTTGTCGCAGCGATAATTTTTTTACATTTCGATTTGCTAAAACATTTCTATTATGCATTTTTCACATTTGGTCCGAACATACTTTAATTGCGCGGCATTCATCCTTCTAACATTTCTAATTGCGGCCTGCAGCGAGTCGAAGCCTACATCTCCGGAAGCAAAGATTGCTTTCGATCGTGTCATTCCGAAACCGAGCTCGTCCAATGCTACCGGAAAAACTTTTCTCATCACCGAAAATACCGGGATTGCTGTCGATTCAACTGAATTGCGCGAGGTTGCAAATTACCTCGCTGAAAATCTAAAA
>DASQTN010000767.1:0-3253 GCA_035641895.1 Chryseolinea sp.
GTTTACTTTTCGAATGGTGTTATCTGTCATCACCGTGGTCCAATTGAATGCCTGGCTATGAATCAAGTCCCCCAGGGTCAAAAGGGATTTGTCTTTTGTAATATTATAAAGCCAGTAAACAACTGCTAAATTATCGCCTCCCCGTTGTTCCCCCCAGTACGTCCAATGTCCCAGAGGTTGTGCCGGCAATTTTTGCTGCATGTAACGGAAGTAATTTGTCATTAACGTTATCACGCGCTTGTCGCCCGTCGCAGTATAATATTGCTGAAGCGCTTTCAACATCACCATCTTCGGCCACCAGTCTTCACGATCACCTTGCTGAGTTCCGTCAATCTTTTTGTATCCTTCTGGCAAAGGCCTTGGTCCAAAGTAACCGTCGGCACGTTGATTTTTAATACTCCACTCGATCCAGGTCTGCACTTTATCTTTCAGATCTTGATCATTCAGCATGTATGCCAGCGGTACGAGGCCATCAATCCAATAAGGCCCTCGCTCCCATCCATCACCAGTTCCGCCAAGCCACCCATTGTTAGGGCCGCATACCAGGCTGTAGATACTGTCTAGTTTCCCCGTTAGTCCGCTGCGTTGGCGTTGCAGCATTTCCAACAACATGCCCTTGGGTTTAATGGCTCCCAAAGGCAACGCTGTATAAGGCTGGGCCAGCAGTGGTGCTTGATTCGTAATGTAGTGACTGTTACGCTTTTCCTGAGCATAACTGGTAAATGTAATGGCGACTACTAACGTTAAGCACAACCGGGGTTTTCGTCCATTCATAAATTGCTTTTTTAACGAGTTCCGTTCCAATAAACCTGCGAGAGTCTGAATTTAAAGATAATTAAATTTTGAAATGAGCTTCCAACCCGCAGGCCCTGAGATGTGTCACTGTCAATGGAGACTCGAGTTGCAGGAAATTAGTAATTGGATATCGGAGCCTTCAAAACCCCTGATTCTACTTTTTCTTTACATTGTTTATCAAAAAAGATGAGAAAGACCTTCAGCCTTCTACCGGCTGTATTGATCACGTTGGCTATGAGCTGCATCGGCGAACCGCCGTTTGCGCCAGAATTTCCCGTCGGCGAAGTTGAAGGCTACCGACCATTATATGCTTCACCAGACCAGACGTCTATCGCGTTTACGGCACCGCGAAATCTTCGTAACCCAGGTAAAATCTACAGCATTGCCCATTATCTTTTGATCAACGAAAAGTATGAAGGTATTCACGTGTTCGATAATAGTAGTCCAGCATTTCCAATTCCACTTGGGTTCCTAAGCATGGTAGGAAATACAGAGATCGCGATAAGGAATAATGTGTTGTACGCGGATCATTTGACAGATTTGGTCGCACTTGATGTGACTGACTGGAATAACATTAAAGAAATAAGCCGTCTGAAAAAAGAATTTTTTGCACAACAACTTCCGCCTGGCGATGGAAGGTATTTCGAATGTGCTGATGAATCGAAAGGAATTGTGATCGGATGGGAATTAGTCGTATTAAAAAATCCAAAATGTTTTCGTTGACATGCGTTTCAATATAACGATCCTTTTCTTTTTGGCAGCTACTGCCTTCTCCTGTGAAGATTCAGGCGGGAATGATGCCAATTCTCTTCAGGGAAAGGGCGGGTCGCTTGCCCGATTTGCCATTGCAAATAACCATTTGTATTCGGTAGACGATGAATCACTGAATGTTTACCAGATTTTACAAGATGGGTCGTTGGGAAAATTAAACTCATCGGACCTCGGCCCTGGGGTCGAAACTATTTTTGCAAGAAACGGCTGGTTGTATATTGGCAAGGATGATGCGATGATAATATACGATGTTACCAATGCGTCAAATCCTCAATACGTGGCTTCCTATTCCCATTTTGTGGCTTGCGACCCGGTTGTAGTTCAGGACACATTGGCGTTTGTAACATTGAGAACGAGCAACTGTCGTACTTCTGATTTCAATACGCTTGACATCATCAATATCAAAAACCCTCAAAGTCCCCAATTATTAAGCAACTATTCCCTCGAATCTCCCTACGGTTTAGGAGTGGATGGAAAATTGCTATTCGTCTGTGAGGGAGATCGGGGCTTGAAAGTATTAGACATCAGCGACCCGTTCAATGCCGTGATGGTGAAGAGTTATCCCGACGTGCACGCCTACGATGTCATACCCAATAACGGTGTATTGATTGTGACCGGAGCGGATGGAATTGTCCAATACGATTATAGCGATCATAGTGCTATTACAAAATTGAGCACCATTCCCGTGTCCCAATGAGAATGATAGTAGCGAAGTCAACCATGATTAGCCTGGCGATGTACTTCAGCCTTTTATGCCATGCACAAAAGGGCGCCATCGTTGAGGCTCCGAAGCTGGCCGTTAAATTGAGCATCCCCCATTTTTTTTATTTCTATCCTTCTGTGCAAGTTGGTCTTGAGCACAAACTTTTTAGAAACGTGAACCTGCAATATGATGTGGGGTGGATATATAATGTCCATACAAATGATTCTGAAAATTATCAAAATAAGAAAGGATTTAGAGGCATTGCAGAGGTCCGATACTATCTTCCGTCTCCCCCTAAAATACCATTTTATATCGCCGGTGAATTTTATTACAGCCGTGTCAAGTTTGATCGATCACAAGTGATCGGTTACGAATGTGAAACCGGTGATTGCTCCTATTTCGAATATTTGACTTACAAAGTGGAAAATGACCATCAAGGATTCGGACTGAAGTATGGAATTCTGCTATTTCCCGGGTGGAATAGAAACAGATCTTTTTTCTTTGACATCAATGGTGGTTTTGCATACCGGACAATTGCTTATCATGATGTTGGAAGACCCGCTCCGGTCAGCGCTCAATTTTTTTCTAATGATTCATCAGATTTTTTTTCTCCGAAGGAAAGTGATCATTCAGAATTTCGGTTGGTTCTGGGTATCCGGATGGGATATTCTTTCTTTTGATATAACGCGATCGATTTAGCGCTGAGGGAATACCGAGTAAATCTATGTTAAATTTCCTAACACGATATTAGTTTGTTTAACCAGAAACTTTAGGCTTAAATCTAAATGTTTTTATGATCAAGCCCGCAAGAAACGCCACCGCTAAAAAAAGTATTACTGAGATAAACATGTAAATCTCCAGTGCTTGCTCTTGGTACACTGCAACTTGCTCATCGCTAAAATATCTTTCCATCTCATTATACTGCAAGTTATACCGACTCCAGGCAGTCCATGCACAAAAAACAAACGCTGCAAACAACGGCAC
>DASQTN010000768.1:0-4393 GCA_035641895.1 Chryseolinea sp.
TGGTATTGGATGCCCGACGTTTTCGAAAGTTTTTTCCGCCATTTTGGAAAGCGGCCTTCCGACTACTATAAACTAGAACGGCTAAATCCATCCTATAGAATTTTCTATGGCAAGGATGATCACCTCGACGTGCCTGCAGATCTTCAAGATTTGTATACTATGGCGGAGAAGCTGGAGCCTGGCAGCCGCGAAAACTTAGAAAAATTTTTAGAAGCAGGAAAATATAAATATGACATTGGTGTTCGGAAATTAGTATACAAGCCAGGCTTGTCTCTCACAGAATTGCTGGATGCCGACGTCATTAAAAATCTATTTCGACTAGATGTCTTTGGGTCCATTTCGTCGCATATCAAAAAATATTTTAAGAATCCGCGACTCGTCCAAATGTTGGAGTTTCCGGTTCTTTTTCTTGGGGCAAGACCTGAAGAAACACCGGCTTTATACAGCCTAATGAACTACGCTGACATGGCGCTTGGAACATGGTACCCACACGGTGGTATGTATAGTGTTATCGACGGAATGTTTTCGCTGGCCAAATCGTTGGGCGTGAAATTCGAATTCGATAGTGCTGTCCAACAGTTACACGTCAATTCGGTCAGCGTGCAGGGATGCACTGTAAACGATGAGTTCAGACCGTTCGATTATGTGGTGGCGTCTGCAGATTATTTTCACGTCGAGCAAAATCTTCTGCCTCCTACACATCGGAAATATTCCAAACCCTACTGGGAAAAACGTACGTTAGCGCCTTCGGCCCTAATTTTCTTTCTTGGCTTAAATAAGAAAATTAAAAATCTCTGCCATCATTCACTTTTTTTTGATCAGGATTTTAAAAAACATGCCGACGAGCTTTACCTAAATCCTCAATGGCCATCGGCACCGCAATTTTATGCTTCATGTCCCTCTAAAACAGATGCAACGGTTGCACCACCCGGGTGTGAAAATTTATTTATTCTGATACCTGTGGCCGCCGGTCTGGAAGATAATGAAAGCACCAGGGAAAAATATTTTGAAATAGTTCTTAAAAGATTAGAGCTAATCCTCGGTGAAAACATAAGAGATCATATTGTGTTCAAAAGAGGTTATGCGCACAATGACTTTGTGCAAGACTACAATGCCTTTAAGGGAAATGCATACGGCTTAGCAAATACGCTTCTTCAGACTGCCAACTTCAAACCTTCAATTGCCAGCAAGAAGCTAAATAATTTATTTTATGCTGGCCAGCTTACAGTACCAGGTCCTGGTGTGCCGCCAGCGTTAATTTCTGGAGAAGTGGCAGCCAAAGAACTTATCAGAAGACATAAAAAATCTTAACTTGAGTCATGATGAAATCGTTTTTGTATCATATGACAGCAAGCCTTTACGGCAATTAATATCGCTAAGCATGCGGTATTTAAATAGCCCCCATTTGCGATGAAGGTAAGAAGTAGGGATGAGCTGCTTACTTAAATTTAAAACGGATAATCTCATGTAATGGAAAAAGTTATTCTGGTGGATGAGCAGGACCATGCGATTGGAACAATGGACAAAATAGAGGCGCATCTGGGCGGCAGGCTCCATCGCGCATTTTCAATTCTTATCTTTAATTCGAAAGGAGAAATTCTTTTACAAAAGCGGTCCAAAGGCAAATATCACAGTGGCGGACTTTGGACTAACGCCTGTTGCAGTCATCCAGGTCCGAATGAATCTATCGAGGAGGCTACCCGTAGACGGTTGAAACACGAAATGGGAATCGACTTACAGCCTGATTTTGCCTATAAATTCATTTATGAAAGCAAATTAGAAAACGACTTAACCGAACATGAGCTCGACTACGTGTACATTGGAATATTTGACGGAGTACCTGACGTAAACCACGAAGAAGTTGAAGACTGGAAATTCGTCAATATAAAATCGTTACGCGATGACCTTGAACAGCATCCCGATCACTACACCGTTTGGTTCAAGCTCATCATGAACCACGCTGAACTTAAGTCTGCTTGAAAAGTCTCTTTAAACAAAATCTTGATATTGTTACTTCAGACGCAACTCTTTGCTGGTTCCGTAGAGATCTTCGTTTGCAAGACAATGCAGCCCTTTACTATGCGCTGAAAGAAAATAAAATAGTATTACCTGTTTTTATCTTTGATACTGTAATACTTGACGCACTTGAAGACAAAAATGATAAACGTGTTGAATTCATCTATCAATCTATTGCGCGCTTAAAACTTGAGCTTGAGCAATTGGGAAGCTCACTTCTAATATTGCATGGCAGGCCGCTTGACCTCTTCAAAAAGATATCTCCAAAAAGTGTATACTCAAATCATGATTACGAGCCGTATGCGTTGGAGCGTGATGCCTCCATTGAAAAAGAATTATCAAAAAGGAAAATTCCATTTAACACATTTAAGGATCAGGTGATTTTTGAAAAAGATGAAATCTTAAAATCAGACAAAAAGCCCTATACGGTTTTTACTCCTTATAGCAGAACCTGGAAGGAAAAAGTCACTAATTTCTACCTTAAGAGTTACCCAACAGAAAAGTATTTTAAGAATTTGATGAAACAAAAACATCTTCTTCTGCCATCGCTCGGCGATCTTGGTTTTCATCCATCACAAGCAGTTTTTCCCGCGCGTGTAATCAAGGTTTCTGTCATTGAAAAATATCAGGACCAAAGAAATTTTCCGGCCGTACCAGGTACAACCCGTTTAAGCGTTCATCTGCGATTCGGAACCATTAGCATTCGCAAACTTGTACAAATCGCTTATAAGGAAAACGAAACCTGGTTGAATGAACTTATCTGGCGTGAATTCTATCAGATGATTCTTTTTCACTTTCCAAAAGTTGTAACTCAATCTTTTAAATCTGCTTATGACAGGATCGAGTGGAGAAATGATCCGAAGGAATTCAAAGCATGGTGTGACGGTCAAACAGGATACCCGATTGTAGATGCGGGAATGCGCGAGCTGAATGAAACTGGATTTATGCACAATCGGGTTCGCATGATTGTCGCAAGCTTTCTTACCAAACACTTGTTGATCGATTGGCGATGGGGTGAAGCCTACTTTGCCAAAAAATTACTGGACTACGATCTAGCATCCAACAACGGTGGTTGGCAATGGGCGGCAGGATCCGGGTGCGATGCGGCCCCCTATTTCAGAATATTCAATCCGGAATTGCAAGCAAAAAAATTTGATGCAAACGAAGAATACGTTAAAAAATGGGTTCCAGAGTTTAGAAGCAAGGGCTATCCTCCACCAATCGTAGATCATAAAACAGCCAGAGAGCGTGCGATTAGTGTATACAAATCAGCACTTCAATAGAAAAATATTTCGTCTACAAAAACCCATCCCTTCTTTCCTTTTTCATCATGCCACGAAGGAAGCTTAGCCACCGGCTTCGCCACAACTTTATAGTACTGATAGGGCGAATGGGTCTCTAGGGAAATAGACATTCCTTCCACAGCATTTGACGTGTACCCTGTTGGCTGCTTCGGTTTAATCTTCTTTAGTAGCGAGAAATTTTTTCTATCGGTGCTGCCCCAAACCTCCACTTCGTCTGGAGGAAAAATGAAACCACCAATATTTTTTCCATAGCTGATCACAATTTCTTTTAATGGCAAGCTGGTGCCAAAATCAAATGCGGCCGAAAAAGATTGATGGCGATATCCTAGCCACGCAGGTTCCTTAAAAATATCTGCGAATCCCTTTTGCAAATCAACGAGACCAGATGCTCCTCTGCCTGGGTATTGCGCATCCGCCGGAGTCAGTAATTCGACTTGCCGTGGTGCAATTCCCTCTACGAAACATGTTACTTCAAAAATCTCGCTGCAATACCAACCGTCTTTACAAGCCCTTGCTTTCAAGACAGTGGATTTTTTCAATTCAAATGGTGCTTCGTAAATTTCAGCATTAACGGTATCAGGGTCACTTGAATCTTTAGTGACTCGAATGCTAACGCCAGGCATACTGTGTTTGAGCGCGACTAGTTCATTTTTTCGTATGACGCCATCGTTTTCCAATCTTGGTTTGCCCAACTTCAGCACCTTTGAATCCGAAAACAAATCGCCAGTAATTTCCACGTCAGGATATTTCTTTTGCAGCATCTCACGCTCGTCGTTGCTAACCTTAGAATTCCATACGTAGACCTCCCTAAGCTTCGGTAATTTTAGCAGCGCCTCGAGCTCCTTGGCGTTTACTGCTGTGCCAGCCACCGACACAGACTGTAAATTTTCCAGTTGCGAAAGGTCAACGAGACCACTTCCTTGAATACGCGTAAAATTCAAATTTAGGATTTCAAGGTTGCGGAACGACCCAAGGATTTTGAGGTCCTCGTCTGTCACGGGCATTTTAGACAAATTCACCACGACAAGTTGATCAGCAACAGACTTTAGCTCCTCCAAGGACTTTATTTGAAA
>DASQTN010000769.1:0-4492 GCA_035641895.1 Chryseolinea sp.
TTCGTCCGCGAAAACATCGGGAAATATTTCTATCAAGCCTTCAAAGCTTGTAGTTTTTATCTGCATGGGTCTTTCAGTGCTCCTTTAGGAGGCTTGCTTTAGTTCTACTAAAGCGGCAAGATACTTATTTATCACAAGAGATTCATCATATTCGGCTTCCATCTTCGCTCGACCATTTGTACCAAATTGCTTTAGTTGTTCATCGCTTAAAGAAGCCATAGCCTTCATCTTGTCGGCGAGGTCATCCACATCCTTAAGCCTGCACAGAAAACCATTGCGGTCATGCTCAACCACATTGTTACACCCCGGAACATCGGTGGCAATAATAGGTTTTGATGAACTAGCAGCCTCTAGTAACGTTCTTGGAGTTCCTTCCCGATAAGAAGGAAGCACCACGCAATCTGCATTGTTTATAAACTCCCTTACATCCTGAGTTGTTCCCAGGTATTCGATCGTTCCTGAGTTAATCCATTGTTCTACTAAGTTAACTTGAATACCACGTTTATGTAGCGGATCCATAGCGCCTAATATTTGGAAGTGTGCATCCATACCGTTGGAACGGAGCTTTTTTACGGCATCAATAAATTCGAGAATACCTTTATCGGTGATCAGCCTTGAGATTAACAAGAACGTGAATTTTTTATTGCGTCTGAATTCAGTCGGTTGGAACTTTGTAAGGTCAATTCCAGAGCCGGGTAGAGTATCCGTAGCGTCGACTGAAACTAATTTTTTATCAATAAAGAGCTTCTGGTCATCAGCGTTTTGAAAAAATACTTTGTTCGCAAACTTGAAGCTGATTTTATAAAGGAAAATGGCGATCGCCGACACGAAATTGTCCTTCAAAAAAACTGTCCCTAATCCACAAACGTTATTGATAACCGGGATCCCCAACATCGCGGCGGCTATTGTTCCATAGACATTGGGTTTTATGGTATAATGCAGTATAACGTCGGGTTTAACTTTGCGATAGATTCCGAAAAGCTCCAGGATCAATGCGGAATCTTTGATGGGATTTGCGCCCCGGCTATCCATCTTCACTCGGTGGTGGATACAGCCAGCCTCGAGGAGAAATGGTGTAAAGGAATCCTCCGGTGCAATGGTATGCACTTCGTAGCCTTGTTTCAGCAAGCTCTTAATAAAATTCATCCGGAAATTGTAAATATTCCAGGAAGTGTTGAGGACAATCGCAATTCTCATGGGCTCTGGAGAGAAGACCTGCAGTATATCCGATAAAAAATCAAAGTATCAGATAGGCTGCAGATTACTCGGTTTAGATACAAATTGGAGCTATTAAGTAACTCCATAAAAACGTTTAAAAAATATCTGTTATGTTTGAAAAAAATTGTGTCTTGAGAAAGCACAACGGGTAATGAAGCACCAAGATAATAAAGCTATTTTAATTGCTTTGGGTACACCCCGAGGCACTGTCGAAACCCAGGAGCATTTAGATGAACTTTCTTTCCTTGCAGAGACAGTTGGTATACATACTATTGAACAATTCGTTCAAAATCTTACACACCCAGATACACGATTTTTCATAGGAAAAGGCAAGCTCGCAGAGGTACGCGATTTTGTGGTTGCAAATAAAGTCACCAATGTAATATTTGATGATGATCTATCACCTTCCCAGCTACGCAATCTGGAAAAGGAATTCAATCCCGAGGATTCAGAAACTCCAAAGGTCCGGATTTATGACCGAAGTTTATTGATTCTTGATATTTTCCTGTGGCGGGCGCAAACAGCCCAAGCAAAAACACAGGTAGAACTGGCACGTAACCAATATTTATTGCCCCGGTTGACCCGTATGTGGACTCACTTGGAGCGACAACGAGGAGGAACAGGTACCCGCGGCGGAGCTGGTGAGAGAGAGTTGGAAACAGATAGGCGGAATATCAGGAACCAAATCGATGTATTAAAAGAGAAGTTAAAAAAAATAGAAAAACAGCGGATAACTCAGCGGAAATCTAGGGGTAACGTTGTAAGGGTAGCGCTCGTTGGATATACCAATGTCGGTAAATCTACGATTATGAACTTGTTGTCAGGCTCCGGTGTGCTGGCGGAAAACAAACTTTTTGCGACGGTCGATGCAACGGTACGTAAAGTAACATTTGGTAACATTCCATTTTTGCTGTCCGATACCGTTGGCTTTATCCGTAAACTCCCGCATCACTTAATTGAATCGTTTAAATCGACACTAGATGAAGTTCGTGAAGCCGACATATTGCTCCATGTAGTTGACCTTGCGCATCCGTTTCATGACAATCAAATTGAGATAGTTTCCAAAACATTGCAGGAGATCGGAGCTGCTAATATTCCGACAATACTAATTTTGAATAAGGTCGACCTGTATAAAAAAGAACACGAAGTAAACCAGGAAGAGATGATCGGCTACTATCGTCAGATGGGTTACGAAAAGGTAATTTTTGTTTCGGCAACTACGGGTGAAAATATAGTGGCATTGAAGCAACTGATCTTTGAAGAAGTAAAGCGAAAACACATCCAACTGTATCCTAACTACTTAAAGGAGGGAGGCTATGAATTTTCTCCTTGGCCAAACGAATAGGAGGTGGTTTAGTCCAAGCCTATCATCATAAATGCTCCCCAATAAATTGGATCAGGATAATCTGACCTCAATTCTTTTTTCGCCTCAACGAAGCTATTCCGAAGATTCCCCGAGTTAAGCCACTTTTGATAAAAGATCAGCATCAGCTTTTGGGTGGCATCATCGTCGACCTTAAACATGCTCATGATCAAAACCTTCGCGCCCGCGACAAGAAACGCCCGTTGTAACCCATAAACACCTTCTCCCGCTTCCAGGTCACCGAGACCAGTTTCACATGCACTTAACACCACCAAATCGGTTTTATCGAGGTTCAGGTTCATTGCTTCGTACGCAGTCAGAATCCCGTTCTCCATGTTATAATTGAATTCTGTTTTTGCCATTAGGTCGCCGGCGCCCTTCAAGAGCAGCCCAGTACGCATCAACGGATTTTGATTTAGTGCTGCCTCATTTCCCTGCAATTCATCTTCTAATTTGAGTTGGGCTGTAGGCTTATAAAATCCATGGGTCGCAATATGAAAAATCTTTGGATTATTGATCTGCTTTACGTTTTCCTCGGTCGCAGAGTTTTCCACAAACTCTGCCGTGATCCATCCCTTTTGCTTAAGCATAAACTGTACTTGATTTACTTCCTTTTCAGTGCCTGGTAAAGACGACACATTATTACTGGCCGACGCCGTCAGGTAGAATGTTGGATTCCCAAACATTGACGCCGTATTTTCAGGCAAGCTTAATTTTCCACTAATTTTCTTCAGATACATATCCCTGGAATTGCTTACCAATACAATATTTGCATTGTCGATAATATACTTCCCGTCCGGCGTTGGTATAGCCTCCAGGTTGATTTGATTATAGATACCGTCGGCCGACAAGTAAATCGTAGCGGCCTGGCCAATTTCAGTTTGTATTGGTTCCCAGAATATGCGATATGAAATTTCATCTGGTATCCTACCAGTAATTGCATTCCTGTAGAATTTAAAAAAGCGCGTCTCCATTTTCTTACCATCCTTGAGGAGAATTGCTTTCGGTTTATTTGTATTGGGTCTTAAATAGAGGGCCGCGTAAATCACAGAGTCAGTGAAGTCATGATTGAAATACCTATAACGCACCATTTCAATCGCGACCTCATTTTCTTTTAACGATTTTCGAACATCATCGAAGGTGATACGTTTCGTTTCAAAACTTTGTCCGAAAAGTTCTGATCGTTGACTTAGATTTTTTTCAAGACGCTCAACTTCTTGTTGAAGACCTGAAGGTTCAATTTTATTCTCAGCGAGTTGGGCAGGACTCATCGATAAGGCAACCGTCAGCATTTCTTTCTTTTGCAGCCACAGCTTATATGCACCAATTAAAGCTGTGTCAGTACTGTTCAATATACGCTCACGAATCTTTATGGATGAACTCAAAAGTAATGCTTTCGTCAGCAGCTGGTAATTGTACACCTTGCCAGAGAGATCCTTGAAATCTTCAAGGTTGCTAAACGCAAGTGTGTTGTAAAACTCAAAGTCAGCTTTGATGGTATTCCAGTACTTTGCTTTTTCGCGCTCACTTAAAGCCGGGAAAAACTGTTTGATGAAATTTTCGTAATTGGACAATGATTCTTCAATTAAACGCTTCGAACGTTTATAATCTCGCTGCATGTAGTGAACCTTGCTCAGCTTCGAAAGGACTTTAACATACTCAGGGTGGTTGACACTAAAGAATTTTTCGTACAGGTCTTTGGATTGGTTGTAAAACTCTTCTGCTTTCTTATAATTCTTTAATTGATAATATACGTCGGCAGTGAGCGTGTAGATAGCTGCAGCATTAATATTGTATTTGGTACCGGTTTTGGCTCGCCAGATACTTTCAGCTGTGGTGAGGGAGTTGAAGGCAATCTCGATTTTTTTTTCAGCGATATAAACGACCGCTACATTTTTCAATACTTCTGCG
>DASQTN010000770.1:0-8303 GCA_035641895.1 Chryseolinea sp.
GAACGATGAGGGACTGAACAAACTGCGGTTTTCAGATATCAAAAACGATATTCATATTGAAAATAAAACTATTTACATGCCCCAGATGGAAGTTCGTACGAACGTTACTTCCATTAAGGTGAGTGGCACTCACACGTTCGATCAACGCATAGACTATCGTGTGATCGCTCCTCTTCGAAATAATAAACATATTAACTATGTGGAAGCGAAGGAGGCATTACAGGATGACGGCGCAGGTCAGAGTAAACTCTTCTTGAGAATTGTAGGCACGACCGATAACTATAACATTGCTTACGATGGCGAATCGGTAAAAAAGAAGATTGCCAGTGATTTGAAAAAGGAAGTACAAGAGCTCAAGGAAGCTTTTAAGAATAAAGGAACGAAGGAAAAGAAAGAGTTGGAACTTGAGCAGGATGAATATTTCGACTGGTAGGATCTAGCGACATTTCACAGATTCCAAGGAGAAAGCCATTAATTTTTCTTGATGCGATGCATTCGCGAATTCCATAATGCCTCCTTGCGTATGGCATCGTGAATGCTGGCATTTACTTCGTAACCCACCAAGAGCACAATCGTTATCAGCTGAATCCAGATCATCAACGCAATCAGTACACCGATAGATCCATAAATTTTATTATATGTTCCGAAGTTGGTGACGTAAAATGAAAATCCATACGATACCAGAAGACTAAGGAGGGTAGCAAGCAATGATCCAACGGAAAAAAATTTCCAGTTGTAGTGTATCGCAGGCCCGAAGTAATAGATAAAGGATATCGCCAGAAAAAATGCGATAAAAATTGTAATGAAGCGAACGATGAACAGCAGGATTACCGTAAACGAGGATATGTTGATCCAGTCAAACGCGGGGAGATTTGACATCACAGCCTCCAGCACGAACTGACCTACGATCAGAAGAATGATCGACAGGAAGAGCACAAAAGTCAAATTTAGTGTAAGCCCGGTGGCGATCAGTCTAGTTTTCAAACCACTCCGATTTTCGATGGTTCGATATACTGCATTGAAGGCGCGCATGAGCGCCATCATCCCGTTCGTTGAGAGGTATATCGAAAAGAGAAAACCCAAAGAGAGTAAACCGCCACGTTGGTTGTTGATGATATCATTAACGGTCGCGGCAACAGTTTCAAACATGCTGGGAGGAATTTGTTGGCCCAGGAATGCCATGATGCTTTCAGTATTAATCTCCGGGAAATATTCCGTTACATATGGAATCAACGTAAATAAAAAAATGATAGCAGGAAAAATGGCCAGGATAAAGTTAAATGCTACACCATTGGCCCGATCAAGGATATCGTCATTCCATAAATTGTTAAGAAAAATCCTGATGATTTTATACAGCGATACATTTTCATACTTCTCAAACCTTACTTTCTTTAGCCAGTTAATGACTAAGATGCCTGGATTCCATTGCAATATGAGGCGCTTGTACTTGTATTTCATTTAAAGAAAGGCTCCAGTACTTTTTCCATCGCTTCCGGTGGGGGACAGGGTTTGGACGTTTGTTTGTCTACAAATACCAGCAGTGTTTCGCCCGTGTTTATCAGTTTATTTGCCTCATTATATATTTCATATTCGAACTTGATCCGAATTCCGGGCTTTTGTCTGATGGTGCATACAATGCGCAATAGTTCATCATAACGGCCGGGTACAATGTATTTTGATTTGTTTTCCAATACGGGCATAATTATTCCCTGGGCCTCTATCGATTTATAGGTTAGACCGAGCTGACGTAAACTTTCCACCCTTGCTACTTCATAATACATGGCGTAATGCCCATAGTAGACATATCCCATTTGATCCGTTTCGCCATAGCGTACCCTAACCGTTGTTTCAGAAGTATACATTCAAGTTAACGTTTTTTTAAAGCTGCACCCTTTCTCTGCTCTATCGTAAGCGCCCTTTGATAGCGGATGGCATTGTTCATATGTTCCTTATAATCGCTGGTAAAATTATGGCGTCCCGAAAAATCTTCTTTTGCGCACATGTAGAGGTAGTCGCTTGGCTGGAAATTTAAAACAGCTTCCAATGAATTGATCTCTGGCATATTTATCGGTCCTGGTGGCAGGCCCGCGTATTTGTAAGTGTTGTATGGTGAATCTATTTCTTTGTGGACGTTCAAGATGCGTTTTAGTGTAAAGTCGCCTACGGCAAAGACCAGCGTTGGATCAGCCTGGAGCGGAATGCCTTGCTTTAACCGGTTCATGTATAGGCCAGCTATTGTCGGAGCTTCATCCTCTCGAACGCTTTCGGCCTGGACGATGGAAGCCAGCACGGAAACTTCGACGCGCGTCAAACCTACCTTTTTGGCTTTTGCTGCTCGCTCGTCAGTCCAGAAGTTGTCATATTCCTGATACATTCTTTTGACCAACGCCTCGGGCAGGATATTGTAATAAACCTGGTATGTATTGGGAATAAACATCACCATGATATTGTCCTTATTCAAACCATAAGAATTTGTTCTTGCAAACTGGTCCAGCGCTGCTTCAAATTCCTCCGGTTTCATCCCCAAGTTTCTCGTAATTTTTTCAGCGAGTTCACGGATCAATCGAACGTTATTGAACGTTATCCGAACCGGTTCCTGTGCGCCTGATTTTAACAGCTGAATTGCGCGCAGATTGCTCATGTTTCGTTTTAACAGATACCGACCTGGTTTTATTTGTTTGTCGTAATTCATGAGCTTCGCTAAGAAGCTGAACGAAATCAAATCGTTTGCGAAATTCCCCTCATGTATCTCTTGTTGAACGTCTTTAAAGGTATCCCCTTCTTTTACTAATAAAAGCCTATCGTCCTGGTCGACCAGAATATTTGGTGTATAAACCACTTGGTAGGCGTAAAAGGAAAATGATATCCCCAACACCGAAATAACCAGGAAGAAAATCAAACGCTTATTGAACTTCATAGCTGCCACTTAAACTTCAAAAATAATAAAAACATACTGAGTTAAACTTCAGGAGTGCATCTCTGGCGTAAAATGGCAGATTAGCAGGTTAATCAACAACTAGTACAATATTTTAATGGTAACAATCATCTTTTAACTTTGTGCTCCCAAATGACCGCTGAACTCCTAAGAATCCATCCGCTTAATCCTGAAGGAAGAAAGATCCAGCGCACAATTGAAATTTTAAAACGTGGTGGAATTATCATTTATCCTACCGACACCATATACGGTATTGGGTGTGATTTGATGAATCGGAAAGCTATTGAACGGCTTTGTCAGGTAATGGATATCAAGCCACATAAACTTAACTTATCATTTATTTGCAGTGACTTAAGTCATATTTCCGAATATGTAAAACGTATCGATACACCTGTATTCAAGATTTTGAAAAAAGCGCTCCCTGGTCCTTATACCTTTATATTGGAATCGAGTACCAAAGTGCCGCGAATCCTGGACGTAAACAAAAAAACGGTTGGAATCAGAATACCGGATCATGCTATTCCAAGATCAATAGTTGCACAACTGGGGAACCCGTTGATTAATGCATCAATAAAAGACGATGATGTTGTGAAAGAATATACGACCGACCCGGAGGAAATCTATGAAGACTTTAAACATTCCGTTGACCTTGTAATTGATGGCGGACCGGGCAATAATATTCCTTCCAGTGTAATTGATTGCACGGGTGGACTGATCGTTGTGATCCGCGAGGGATTGGGAAATGTCGATCAGTTTGTTTAATCCAGCTAAAATAAACGGGAAGTATTGTTTGTTGCGTTGTGAAACCTTCCGGGATATTCTATTTTTGTTGGCAATTTAACGCAGTTCTTTATCATGCTTAACAGAAGAAGCCTTCGGATTAAAGTGATGCAAAGTTTATTTGCGCTTCAGCAGTGCAAAGACGCGAACTACGAATTGTGCCTTGAGAAAATAACTGACATGCTTTCACCGGATTTGAATTCGATGGAAGTTCAGAATAAAGCAGAACTCGCAGGGCAAAAGAAGCAGGCGCTTCAACTTTTCAAAGAGGCTTTCTCTAAAGAAGAGACGTCGATCGACCATAAAGATCCAAAAATAAAAAAGGCAGTAAACGATTGCTTAACGTTTTATTACCATCAAAATAAAAAAGATTCCAATTTCTTTGCGAAAAACCTGGTGAGCGAAGTTGAAAAAATCTACGATCGGTATATCGCCGTTCTTTCGCTTGCAATCGAGTTTCTTGAATTAGCCGAAGCAGATAAAAAGGTAAGCCACAAAAATTTCGTAAATAACCGTTGGCTCAACGCGATTCGGGATAGCCCGGAAATGAAGAAAGAGCTGAAGAAAATAGGCAGGCACTGGGGCGACAAACTAGATCGTGTAAGGGTTTGGTTCCGCGATGTTGTTAGACAAGAAACGGAGTATCTACACTACCTCGATAAAAAAAATCCTTCGCTCGAAGATCAAAAGCGATTTGCAAATCATTTGTTCAGAAAGATTATCCTTGGCAAAACGGTCATCAATGAGTATTTCGAAGAAGAAGTACAACGCTGGGCCGAAGACAAGGAGATCGTTAAGGGCCTGGTGGAAAAAACAATAAAATCACACGATCCCGAAGCTAAAGGTTCGTTGACCCTGCATACGCTGTCGGTCAATTGGGATGACGATAAGGAATTCATTGAGAAGCTTTATTCCAAAGGTTCTCAGCTGGAAGAGAAGTATAAGGCGCTCATTGCCAATAACACGCGAAACTGGGAGGTAGACAGGCTTCCGCTTACCGACCGTATAATTTTAGAGATGGCAATTGCAGAGCTGGTCATTTTCCCAAATATTCCCGTAAAGGTGTCAATCAACGAATACATTGAGCTGGCAAAAAATTACAGTACGCCGAAAAGCCGTCAGTTTATTAATGGTATCTTAGACGTTATGGCTAAGGAACTGAAAACCGCTGGCGACGTCAAAAAGAGCGGTCGCGGCCTGATCGATAATAAGTAATCGGTGATCAGGTGGCCCATCACAGGTCTACAGTCTACACTTATCGGAATAAATCAGGCGATAAAAGAGCATAATGGCTTACATCCTTACATGATTTGTTAAAAATTGTTAAAATTTTGAATTTGCAATCAGAGTCTAATTAATTTTAAAAAGTTTATGAGCAAAAAAAGCGGAAATGCAATGATGGCCTTCGTTTTCGGGGCAGCGGCAGGTGCTATACTTGGAATATTATATGCACCGGATAAAGGAACCAATACACGTGAGAAGCTGTCATTTCAACTGGATAAGTACCGCAAGATGTTGGAAAACGTTATTGATGACTTTGTTTCAGGGAAAGAAACGCCGCTTACCAGCGAGGCAAAATCACAGGGTCAAAAGGTGGTAGATGAAGCTAAAAACAAAGCTGAGCGCCTACTTGAAGATGTTGATGAGTTGTTGGAACAGATTCGAGGAAAAAAAGGTTAATGGAGTACTAAAACTGAACCGATAAATTGTAGAAAAAATTATGAAACAGAACGTGTTGAAATCCTTTGTATTTTTTGGCCTGCTGATTCTGTTGGCAACGGCTTGCAAAGATCGTGATGCCGAGAAAAAAATTGCGCAACTGGAGAGCCGCCTTGCCGAGCTTGAAGGTAAAAAATCGCCTGATCCCGCGACAACGGCTACACCCGTTGCCGCTGCTCCTGAGGCAAAACCCGAAGGACCGCTTCCGGTTGTGGACTTTGAAACGATCGAACATGATTTTGGCACTATCAACGAAGGTGACATCGTGGAACATACCTATTCATTTAAAAATACGGGTGAAGCACCTTTGATTATCCAAAGTGCACAAGGGTCATGCGGATGTACAGTACCCGATTGGAGCAAAGATCCTATACCAGCAGGTGGAACTGGTTTTGTGAAGGCGAAATTTGACACAAACGGCAAAACTAACGCCCAAAACAAAACGGTGACTGTAACGGCAAACACATGGCCTAAACAAACTGTACTACGATTCAAAGCGATGGTTTTACCAAAGGCAGCCTCTTCAACAGAAGGTCCTGTTAAGAAATAGATCGCGCTTTTAGCCATATACATCCCAATCCTCCGTAAGGGAGATTGGGATGTTTGTTTTAATTGAGATAACTTTGCCCCCTAAAATTTCTAAATTATGTACGGCATTTTGCTTCAAGCCCAACAACCATCAAACCCGATTTTTCAATATGTAATTTTTGGGGGTATCATTCTTGTGTTCTACTTCTTTATGATTCGTCCTCAACAGAAGAAGGCAAAGGATCAAAAGAAGTTTATTGATGAGGTAAAAAAAGGTGACTACGTTATTACCATTGGCGGAGCCCATGGGTATGTTGCTGAGCTGGATGGCGATACCTTTATTCTTGAAGTGGAAAAGGGTGGAAGAATTCGCTTCAACAAATCTGCAATCTCTTTGGATGCTACAAAAGCTGCTAATAAAAAATAAGCGCAGCAACGAACCTGGAGCTTACAATATGTAATGAGTTTTATTCAATCCATATTCAACCTACTGAGGTTCAACAATCGAAATTGGAAAGCTGTGGTGCTCTGCATTTTTGCGGCCATGGTCTTTTGGTTTTTTAATGCGCTGAACAAGAATTACACCACCAATATAAATTTTCCGCTGGCGTTCGACTTTGACCGAGAACATTATATTGCGATAAGACCGCTACCCGAAACCGTTCGCTTTAACGTTACCGGCATGGGCTGGAATTTATTCCGCCGGAGTGCAGGTCTGAAAATCCCTCCCTTGGTTGTTCCGTTACCGCAGCCTGCCGACGTGAAGAAAATCGTAGGCAGCACCTTACCTGCGTTGGTTACAAATCAGCCGGAAGGTTTTGCGATTAATTTCGTGCTAACGGATACCCTGCATCTTGCAATTGAGCCGAAAACAGAAAGGTTGATTAAATTGCGAGTTGATATACCAACGTTGCTGTTGAAAGAAGGGTATGGTTTAGTAAGTGATATAGAAATTACACCTGACACTGTACGGGTTGAGGGTCCGGTAAAATTGATTAATAGTTTACCCGAATACGTGGATCTAAAGTTGACCGACCGGAATATTGATAGTGATTTTTCAGAGCACATTGAGGTGAAATTTTTGAACGATGAACTTATTAAACGCAATCCTCCTACGGTGCTGATAAGTTTTGAAGTTGACCGCTATGTGGAGATCGAAAAAGCAGTTCCTCTTGAATTTGTAAATCCACCCAAAAATTCATGGCCCGTTATAGAAGGGAAGAAACTGGAATGTACCGTAGCCATACCGGAATCGGCGCAGAATACGTTTGCGGCTGACTCAATGAAAGCAGTTGTTGATCTTACGAACGTAACAAAAGGCGAAAAAAAATTACTGCCGATACTTGTCGGCCTCCCCCCTTACTCACGTATAGTTAAATTGGATTCGGTTTCCATAAAATTTTGAATCCGTTGAACGCGCCTCTCCAAGTTGGCATTACTGGCGGCATCGGATCCGGCAAAAGTTTAGTATGCAAAATTTTTCGTTGTCTGGGCATCGCAGTATATGATGCTGATAGCCATGCGAAAGAATTAATGACCACCGATGGAATACTGGTATCTGAGATCAAGAAAGAATTCGGAGTATTGTCCTATAATGCAGATGGAAGCTTGAATCGCGCGTATTTGGGTAATACCGTTTTTAATGATTCAGGAAGATTAAAGACATTGAATGCGCTTGTTCATCCTCGGGTAGGTATAGATTACAAAGAGTGGGTGGAACAGCGAAAAGATCAGCCTTATGTATTGAAAGAAGCGGCGTTGCTGTTTGAAGCAAATTCGCACCAATCGATGGATAAGGTTATAGTTGTCCATGCAAATGAAGCGCTACGGCTTCGACGTGTTCTAAAACGAGACCACCACCGAACAGCCGAACAAGTCTTATCCATCATGGAGAATCAGATGCCGGAGGAGGAAAAATTGAAAAGAGCTGATTTCATGATTCGAAATGATGAGACCATACTTTTGATCCCCCAGGTCGTAGCGTTACATCATCGCTTTATTTCGATGCATTCGTCGTAAAATCAGAACCGGATCAACTGCAAGGTTGTTACTCTAAAAGCCTAGGAATTTCATATGTATAAATCAATTCGTATTGTAGGATTATTAACGATAGTCATATTCTTGAGTGGATCTTGTAACGATAAAAAACCACAACAGCGTGCTGGGGCAGGCGGAAGACAACAAGGCCCTATTTCCGTTGATGGCTTCATTGTGTCCGAGAAAACCATTAGTGAAAACATTGAAGTACCTGGATCTTTGCTCCCGTTCGAAGAAACTCAGATACGTGCTGAAGTCGGCGGACGCATCGTTAAGTTGAATATTAACGAGGGATCTGTGGTAA